>NZ_JBEZUT010000049.1:0-35225 GCF_040636595.1 Kitasatospora sp. NPDC036755 | reverse complement strand
CGGTCCGACAACCGCTCACCCGCAGGCGACTTGACCTGCCCCACCCTCGCCACACCACAACCAACGAGAGCAGCAAGACAAAGTCACCGGCATTGAGTCTAGGACGTGTCGGTCAGCCGCCCCCTCCGGCGCGGACGTCCCGGCGCAGGCCGAGGATCTCCGCGACGGCGTCCAGCCACCGGGCGAGCAGCTGGTCGCCGTCCACGGTGGTGACGGTGGTGGCCGCCGAGCCCAGCCAGTCGCGGGCGAGCCGGGCCGGCTCCGGGCCCGGCAGCGGCTCGGCGAGGTCCGCGGCGTAGCGGGCACCGCCGCCGCGCACCACCTCGGCGAGGAAGGCGAGCGACCGGGGGAGCACCCCCAGGCGGTCGGCGGCCAGGGCGGCCGCGATGGCGCCCTCGCCGAACAGCGCCGACCGGTGCGGGCCGGCGAAGGCCAGGCCGTAGCGGAGCATGGCGGGGACGTCGAGCTGCCGCAGTTCGTCGTCGCCGCGGGGGCGGAACCGGTCGTCGGGGTTCATCGGACCGTCACCGTGTAGGTGTTGCGCACGACCTGTTTCCTGTTCTCTTCGGTGGGGGCGGGGAGGTTGCAGTAACCGCGGAAGCAGTTGAGGAGGGTGACGGCGGTGGTCCCGCGGCCCTTGGCCTCGAAGGTGTAGAAGCGGGTGCCGCCGACGCCGTCCGCGGTCCTCGACCGCTCCGGGACGTCGAGCTTCTCCTCGACCTGCGCCGCGACCGCGGCGTCCGGGGCCGGGGCCACGACACTCCAGCGGTCGCCGATCGAGGCGTTGTCCGGGACGGCGATGGTGAAGCGCTCGCCGACCGCGACGCTGACCGAGCGCTCCTGGGCGTCGAGAACCCGGCCCCGGTTCGGCCCGTCCTGCCCGCAGGCCGTCAGGCCGAAGGCCAGAACGGCCACCAGCGCCGGCACCCGCACCAGAGCGGGCACCCGGACCGGCACCCGCACCAGAGCGGGCACCCGCGTCCGCACGCGGGCCGGAGCCCGCACCTGCGTTCCCGTCGACATCCGTACCACCCCGGTCACTTCGGGAGGTGGACGGCGTAGGCGGTGGGCAGCCGGTCGTCCGAGGCCCCGGCCATGCGGCCGTTGACGAAGTCGTCCTCGCTGACCCAGGTGGTGGTGCCCCACGGGTTGTAGATCTGCAGCATGTCGCCCTCCTGGCCGACGATCATCATGGCGTGGCCGGAGCGCTTGCCGTCCTTGTCGTAGCCCTCGACCCCGACCGGCACCGGCTTGCCGTCGGCGACGGCCTTCTCGATGTCCGGCAGCAGTTCGCGCCGGGCGTCGGAGTCCGGCATCGGCTTGTAGTCGAAGTCCGCGCCGGTGTGCGGGCTGACCTCCTTCTCCAGCACCTTCTCCTTGCCGTCTGCCCCCATGCCGTCCCAGTTCGCGCCGCCGCCGCCCTCCTCGTGCACCCGGTGCTGCTCGGCCAGCAGCCGCTGCCGGAAGGCCGCCGGGTCGTCCTCCTGGCCGGACGGGCCGCCGGTGAGGTCCAGCGCGTAGAGCGGGTCGACCATCGCCCGGGCGGTGACGGTGGAGGAGGCGACGCAGGTGCCCTCGGTGTCCGCCTGCTGCCAGGCGGCGCCGTCGAAGGTCACCCCGTCGGTGTTGACGTTGGAGCCGTTGTCCCGGTGCCCGCCGCTGGTGGTGTCGTCGTCCTCGGTGTACACGGGCGTCAGGTGGGTCCGGAGCCACTCCGGGTCCTTGCCGTGGATCTTGCCCTGGAAGGCGCGGATCTCGTCCAGGTTGTGGCCGGAGGCCAGCGCCTTCATCAGATAGGCGCGCTCCTGCGGGGACTTGGAGTCGGCGAGCAGCTTCTCGAAGTCCGCCCGGTCCTTGTCGTTCATCTTGTCGAGGTACTCGCCGGACCGCTTCATGTCGTTGGCGGTCAGCAGCTCGTTCAGCTCGGTCGGACCGTCCGGACCGGAGGTCTCGGCCAGCACCAGCTTGTCCGCGGCGGTGACCCCGTTGGTCTTCATCCGGCCCGCGCGGGCCTCGGAGGCCAGCTTGTTCAGGTCGCGGGCCGCCGCCCGGGCCGCCTCGTCGGCGCGCTTGGCGGCGCTCAGCATCGCGTCGACCTGGGGTATCGCGGCCTGCTGCGCCTTCTTGCGGGCCGCCTCCTCGTCGTCGTCCTCGAACCAGTCGTCGAACCAGCCGTCCTCGCCGCCCAGCGAGCCCAGCACCTCCTGCAGGGCGGACCGTGCGGCGCCGTCCTGGCCCTGGGCGTTGCGCAGCGCGTCCGCGAGGCGGAGCAGGGCGATCCCGCCGTTGTGGAGCGCGGTGGTCTGCTGGTCGACGGCGCGGGCGGCGGCCGCCACCACCTCGCCGGCCTTCGCGCCGGTGGAACCGGTCCAGACGTCCGGCAGCCCGGAGGTGGCGACCGCCTGGACCTCCTGGTGCAGCTGGTCGGAGTCGGCTGCCGCGTTCTTGTAGCGGTTGCCGGTGGCCTCGATGGTGCCCGGGTCCCCGACCGGCGCGTGGACCGCGAGGGCGCCCTTGATCGCCGAGATCAGGTCGTTCTTGCTGTCCGCCGAGCGGACGTCCTTCAGCCGTTCGCCCAGCGCCTTGCAGCGCTGCGTGGTGGATTCGCCTGCCATGGCGGCTCGTTCGCCCCTCTGTTCCCGTTGCGCGTGGTGCCGTTCCCGCCGTTGCCCGGCGGGAGGGCGTCGGTTGCCCGCTCGGCCGCTCGGCCGCTGCCGGCGAGCCGCGGCGGACGCCGGTGGGCGGGCCCGCCCGGTCGGGCCTCAGCCGAAGGGCCGGTACTCGCCGCTGCCGGAGGCGGCCACGAGGCTCTTCACCACGGCGCCGTCGGCCGACTGGTAGCCGGCGGAGGAGCCGCGCACCTTGCCGGCCAGCTCGCTCAGCGCGCTCTTGATCGTCGCGGTCTCCGCCTGCCAGGCGGTGCTGAAGTTCCGGTACGCCGGGTCGACGTCCTCGCCCCCGAACACGTCCGGGCCGTAGCAGACCGGATCGCTGATCGCCGTGCCGATCGTGTCCTCGTCCCCGGACGCCTTGTCCAGTGCCTTCGCCTGGTCCTCGGCCCCGCCGGCCCGGATCGCGTACCCCGACCCCTGCGCCATGGTTCACCCCTCGTGCGTCCCCCGTGCCGTCCGCGCGACGGCGTCCGAGCACCCTACGGGCCCTCCGTCACCCGGGCAATTCGTATCGTGCCTGGTGGGGGCGCTGTTGCCGATTCATGACACACCGTCGACCGGCCGGTGACCGGGGCCGCCCGCCTGGTGTACGGGGCCGCCCGCCCGGCGAGCGGCGCGGCCGTCCGGTCAGCGCGGCGCCGGTGTCCCGTCAGCGGTGACAGCGTCCTGGCCGCGGCCTGTCCGCTCGCTGTCGGTGTCCTGCAAGTGGCTTGCCCCAGGCTGGTGTCGGAACAAGGCAACCCATGGGAGGTCACCATGTCGAACAGCAGCCGTCCGCGCGGCGGCCCGCGCACCACCTCGGTCCTGGTCTCCGGCGCGGGGATCGCCGGCACCGCCCTCGCCCACTGGCTGAACCGGTACGGCTTCCGCGTCACCGTCGTGGAGCGGGCCCCCTCGCTGCGCGGCGGCGGGCAGGCCGTGGACATCCGCGGCACCGCCCTGACGGTGATCGAGCGGATGGGGCTGCTGGAGGAGGTCCGGGCCCGGCGCACCGGCCTGCTCGGAATGTCCGTGGTCGACGGGGACGGCCGGGAGCTGCGCCGCACCACCGAGTGGACGGCCACCGGCGGGCCGATCGGAGGCCCCGACGTGGAGATCCTGCGCGACGAACTCGCCGAGCTGATCGTCGGAGCGGAGACGGGCACCGAGCAGGAGACGGGCACCGGACCGGAGGCGGGCGCCGGAACGGCCGGGCCCGGCGTCGAGTACCGCTTCGGCGACTCGATCGAGACCCTGGTGCAGCACGCGGAGGGCGTCGACGTCCGGTTCCGCGGCGGTGCCGAGCGGTCCTTCGACCTGGTCGTCGGCGCCGACGGCCTGCACTCGAACACCCGCCGCCTCGTCTTCGGCCCCGAGGAGGACTACCTCCAGCCCATCGGCACCTACGTCGCCGGCTGGAGCGCGCCCAACCACCTCGGCCTCGACCGCTGGGAGGTCGCCCACCAGGACGGCGACGACCCGAACTGGTTCTGCATGGCGATGACCGTCCGCGACAACAGCGAACTGCGGGTCTTCGTCGGCTTCCACACCGACGAGCCGCTCGCCGACATGCTCCCGCGCGACCCGGACCGGCAGCGCCGGCTGGTGGCCGAGCGCTCCGCCCACGCTCGCTGGGCGCTGCCGGACTTCCTCCGCGCCATGTGGGAGACCGACGCCTTCCACTACGACGTCATCGCCCAGATCCGGATGGAGAGCTGGTCCAAGGGCCGGGTCGCCCTGCTCGGCGACGCCGGCTACTGCTGCTCCCCGGCCACCGGCCAGGGCACCAGCGTGGCCCTGACCGCCGCCTACGTCTTGGCGGGCGAACTGCACGCGGCCGACGGCGACCACCGCACGGCCTACCCGGCCTACGAGCGGCGGCTGCGCGACCACGTGGCCGCCAACCAGGCGATCCTCGAACTGACCGGGGACCGGAAGGCCCGGTCCGAGACCGTCGCGAACCTCGGACCGGCCGACCCGGCGCTGGAGGCGGTGTTCCGGGCGGCCCTGGACTACGACCTGCCGGTGTACTGACCGCCCGTCACACCCCCGCGCGCCGGCCCGTGCCGGGCGGCCCGCAACCGGCCGTCCGGACACGGCCGTCCGGGCACGGGCCGCCCGGCCGCGTCGGCTACTGCGCGACCGGCGGGGAGAGCTCCGCGGCCAGCCGGCACAGCTCCGGGCCGTACTCGGGGTTGGCGAGCGCGGCGGCGAACTGGGCGCGCAGGTAGGCGGCCGGGTTGCCGGTGTCGTACCAGGTGCCGGCGATGACCTGCCCGTAGACCGCGCGCCGGGCCGCGTAGGCGTTGATGGCGTCGGTCAGGTACACCTCGTCCTCGGGCTTCTCGTGCCAGCGGAGCGTCAGTTCGCGCAGCTCGTCGACGATGCCGGGGGTGATGACGTAGCCGCCGATGGCCGCGTACGAGGAGGGGGCGTCGACCGGCTTCGGCTTCTCGACCAGGCCGGTGATCCGCAGCGAGCCGCCGCCGAGGTCCTCCTTCACCACCGGCACGCCGTAGCGGTAGGAGTCCTCGGGCTCCATCGGCATCAGCGCGAGCACCGGCGCGTTGGTCTGCTCGTACGCCCGGATCAGCTGCTGCGCGCGGGGGACCTCCGCCACGAAGACGTCGTCCGGCCAGAGCACCAGGCAGGGCTCGTCGCCGAAGTGGCGGGCGGCGTTGAGCACCGGGGTGCCGTTGCCGTACGGGCCGTGCTGGTAGAGGTAGCTGATGTGGCCCTTGCGGGACAGCTCGCCGACCTCCTCCACCGCCGCCGCGAAGGCCGCCTTGCCGTCCCTGCGCAGCTGTTCGACCAGGACGGGGTTGGGGCGGAAGTGCTCCTGGATCAGCCCCTTGTCGCCGTTGACGACGATGGTGATGTCGGTGATGCCGCTCTCGATCAGCTCGCGCACGGTGTGCTCGATCACCGGCTTGTCGCCGACCGGGAGCATCTCCTTCGGCGTGGCCTTGGTCAGCGGCAGGAGGCGGGAGCCGAGGCCGGCGGCGGGGATGACGGCTCGGCGGATCGTCCTGGGGGCCATGTGACGCTCTCTCGTTTCGTCGGTGGTGCAGCGCCGTGGTGACGCGGCGTCACGACCGACGCTATCAAGGCTCGGCGTCACGTTCAGTGGACGGCTGTCGTACGGGAGTTGGACCCCCGGCGGCCGTCCGCTGTCGCCCCCCCCCGCAGGCATCGCCGCACCTCGCCGTACCTCGCGGGCCGCAGCCGTGCCCGGCCCGGGGCCTTGCGCCCGCGGCCCGCGGCCCGCGGCGTGTGGCAGATTCTCCGTCGGAGGATGTCGAGACCGCGGCGCCCGCTCCGACCACCCGTCGACAGCGGCCCCGCGAGGGCCCCACGAACCCGAGGAGGACGAGATGAAGTTCCTGATCAGCCTGCACCTGAACCCGGCCGTGCTGGACGCGCTGACGGACGAGGAGAAGGCGGCGATCGGCGCCGGGCACGGCCGGTTCATCGAGGAACTGAAGGAGTCCGGCGAGCTGATCCTCACCCAGGCGCTGGTCGACCCGTCGCAGGCCGCCGTGGTGACCGTCCGCAACGGTCAGCCGGTGGTGACGGACGGGCCGTTCCTGGAGGCCAAGGAGTTCCTGGGCGGCTTCTACCTGGTCGACTGCGAGGACAGGGCGCGGGCGATCGAACTGGCCGCCCGCATCCCGGACTCCGCGATCGAGGGGCTGGGCGTCGAGGTGCGCCAGGTGATGTTCTCCGACGGACACTTGGAGGCATGACACAGCCGGGCTTCGAGGACCTGCTGCGTGGGCTCACGCCGCAGGTCCTCGGCACGTTGGTACGACGGTACGGCCGCTTCGAGGGCTGCGAGGACGCGGTGCAGGAGGCCGTCCTCGCCGCCGCCGTGCAGTGGCCGTCCGAGGGGGTGCCGGACAACCCGCGCGGCTGGCTGGTGACGGTCGCCTCGCGGCGGCTGATCGACCGGCTGCGCGGTGACCGCGCGCGGCGCGAGCGGGAGTGGGCGACGGCGGCCGCCGAGGTGGTGCCGCAGGAGGTGCCGGACACCGACGACACGCTGCTCCTGCTGTTCCTGTGCTGCCACCCGGCGCTGACCGCCGCCTCGCAGACCGCCCTGACGCTGCGGGCGGTCGGCGGACTGACCACGGCCGAGATCGCCCGCGCGTTCCTGGTGCCGGAGGCGACGATGGCGGCCCGGATCACCCGGGCCAAGCAGCGGATCAGGGCCGCCGGGGGCTCGTTCGGGGAGTCCGGGCGGGCCCTGCCAGCGAAGGAGCGGGAGGAGCGGCTGCGGGTCGTCCTGCAGGTGCTCTACCTGATCTTCAACGAGGGCTACACCGCCTCCTCGGGCGGCGAACTGCACCGCCCGGACCTCGCCCGCGAGGCGATCCGGCTGACCCGGACGGTGCGCGCCCTGCTGCCGGAGGACGACGAGGTCACCGGGCTGCTCGCGCTGATGCTGCTCAACCACGCCCGCCGCGCGGCCCGCACGACGGCCTCCGGAGACCTGGTGCCGCTGGCCGAGCAGGACCGCGCGGCGTGGGACCGCGAGCTGATCGAGGAGGGAACGGCGCTGGTCAAGGCGGCGCTGGCGGGCCCGGGGCTCGGGCCGTACCAGCTCCAGGCCGCGATCGCCGCCACCCACGCCGACGCGGCCACCGCCGAGTCCACCGACTGGCGGCAGGTGTGCGCCCTGTACCTGATCCTGGAGCGGATCGCCCCCAACCCGATGGTCACCCTCAACCGGGCGGTCGCCCTCGCCGAGACCGAGGGCCCGCGGGCCGGACTGGACCTCCTCGCCACCCTGGACGCGGACTCCCGGATGGCCGGCCACCACCGGCTGCTGTCCGTCCGGGCGCACCTGCTGGAGCGGACCGGCGACGCGGCGGGGGCGTACGAGCACTACCGGCGCGCCGCCCGGGGCACCGCGAGCCTCGCGGAGCGCCGGTACCTGGAGGCGCGGGCCGCCCGGGTGCGCCCGGCCGGGTGACCCCCGTCGGCTCCACCTCCCGGCCGCGCCGCGCCCCGGTGGAGCCCCGCCCCGGAGGAGCCCCGCCCCGCCGTGACAGCGGCCTGGCAGGGCGCCGACGGCACGCCGACAGCCTGCCGACAGCGCCCGGTGGAAACCTCGGTGACGCCCGATCAGCACGTCGAACGAGAGAGCCGCCCGTGCCCCGACCCCGCCTCGCCACCGCCCTCCGCGCCGCCACCGCGGCCATCGCCGCGCTCCTGCCGGCCGGTCTGACCCCGGCCACCGCCACGGCGGCCGTGCCCGGCCCGCCGGCGCCGCGACTGGAGTGGCGGCAGACCTGCGCCGTGCCGCTGCCCGGGCCGGACCAGTTCGACTGCGACACCGCCCGGGTGCCACTGGACCACCGGGCCCCGCAGGGGGAGACCATCCGGCTCGCGCTGATCCGCCACCGCGCCACCGACCCGGCGCACCGGATCGGCACGCTGTTCTTCAACCCGGGCGGGCCGGGCATCCCCGCGACCCTGGCGCTGCCCGCCGTGTACGGCCTCTTTCCCGCGCAGGTGCGCGAGCGGTTCGACATCGTCGGCTTCGACCCGCGCGGCGTCGGCGGCTACACCACCCTGGACTGCTTCCCGGACCCGGCCGCCGAAGCGGGCCTGCTCGCCGGGCTGCCGGCGGGCTTCCCGGTCGGCCCGGAGCAGCAGTCCGTGTGGGCCGGCACCTACGAGCGCTTCGGCCGGCAGTGCGCCGAGAGCGACCGGACCGGCCTGGCCGCCCACCTGTCCACCGCGGACGTCGCCCGCGACCTGGACCTGCTGCGCCGGGCGGTCGGCGACCGCCGGCTCAGCTACCTGGGCACCTCGTACGGGACGCTGCTCGGCGCCACCTACGCCAACCTGTTCCCCGACCGGGTCCGCGCGATGGTGCTGGACAGCGCCGTCGACCCGGTCGCCTGGACGACCGGCCGCGGCCCGGGGGACGGGGCACTCACCCCGTTCCTGCGCACCGGCAGCGACCTCGCCGCGGCCCGGGCGCTCGACGCCTTCCTCGACGCCTGCGCCGCCGCCGGCCCGGAGGGCTGCGCCTTCGCGGCGGGCGACGCCCCGGCGACCCGTGCCAAGTACGCCCGGCTGCTCGACCGGCTGCGCCGCACCCCGGTCGCGGTCGGTCCGCCGCAGCAGGCCGTGACGTACAACCTCGCCTCGGCGGTCTCGGCCGTCTCCACCCTGCTGTACACGGCCCAGCCGGTGGCCGGGCTCCCCGACAGCGGCTGGCCGGCCCTGGGCACGAGGCTGCAGCAGCTGTGGACCGCCCCCGACGCCCCGCCGTCGGCCGCGCCGACCGGCGGGGCACCCGGCCAGGCGCAGACCCTCGGCGCCCTGTGCGCCGACGCGGCCGGCCCGCCCGCCGGTGCGGCGTACCCGCCGCTGGCGGACCTCGCCGAGGCGCGCTCCGGCGCGACGGGCCCGTACTGGGTCTGGCAGACCCAGCGCTGCGCGGCCTGGCCCGCCGAGGCGGCCCGGGACCGCTACGAGGGGCCGTGGGACCTCCCGACCTCCGCGCCGATCCTGGTGGTGGCCAACACCGGTGACCCGGCCTGGCCCTACGAGGGCTCGCGCGCCCTGGCCGACACCCTCGCCCGCGGCCGCCTGCTGACCGTGGACGGCTACGGCCACACCGTCCTCGGCAACCCGAGCGGCTGCGCGGCCGGCTACGAGGAGCGCTACCTGATCGCCGGCCGGCTGCCCGCGCGCGGCCAGGTCTGTGCGCCGGACAGTCCGCCGTTCCCGGCGCGGGCCACCGCAACCGGGGCGAACTGACCGGGCCCGCCCCCCCCCGTGCGGGCCTGCGGCCCCCGGCCCCCGGCCCCAGGGGCGGAGGGCCCCGGCCGGTCAGCCCTTGCCGCCGGCCTTCAGCACCTGTGCCGCGGCCACGCCCGCCGCGCTGAAGCCGTGCCCGCCGCCCTCGACCTCGGCGGCGACGGCGAGGTCGCCGCGGTAGGCGATGAACCAGCTGTTGGTGGCCTGGCCGCCGGCCTCGACCGTGCCGGTCTTGGCGCCGATCTGGCCGGACAGTCCGGCCATCGGGGTCCGGGCGGTGCCCTGGGTGGCGGTCCTGGCCATCATGGCGCGCAGGTCCCGGGCGACGTCGGCGGGCAGCCGGCCGGGCGCCGCCACCCGCTTGGCGTCCTCCCGCAGCACGGGCTGGCGGAACGTTCCGCTCTGCACGGTGGCGGCGACGGAGGCCATCAGCAGCGAGTTGACCTGGATCCGGCCCTGGCCGATGTACGCCGCCGCGGCCTCGTCCCTGTTCCCGGGCGCCGGGATGGTGGCGTCCCGGCTCGGGACGCCGATGTGCCACTCCAGGCCGAGGCCGAACTGGTCGCGGGCCACGGTGGCGAGGGTGCCGGGCTGGAGCTTCTCCAGGCCCTTGTCGATGAAGCCGGTGTTGCAGGAGTGGGAGAAGTCGTCGGCGAGCGTGTAGGACGGGAAGTCGCCGCTCTCGTCGTTGTGCCAGGCGCGCGGGGAGTAGGTGGTCTCCTTGCACGGCACCACGGTGTCCGGGCCCACCCCGGCCTCCAGCAGGGCGGCCGCGGTGATCACCTTCATCGTGGAGCCGGGCGCCTGGCCGCCCGCGATCGCGCGGTTGAAGCCGCCCTGCGGGGAGTAGGCCATCGCCAGGATGTGGCCGGTGCTCGGCTGGACGGCCACCAGCGAGGCCGGATTGCCGTTCGCCGACTGCTGCTTGACCGCGTCCTCGGCCGCCTGCTGGAGGTCGGCGTCCAGGGTGAGCTTGACCTGCGGGGCGCTCTGCGGGGTCAGCACGAACAGCTGCTCCGGCTCGCTGCCGGCGCCGGCGGCGCCCGAGAGCACCACGGCCCGGCCGGTGACGGCGGTGGCGCCGTCCGGCGGGGCGATCTGGGGGAGCACGGTGCGCAGCGACGGGAAGGCGTCGAGCGGCCTGCCCTTGCGGTCGACGGGTTTGGCCGCGCCGTTGGGCAGGGCCTTCACCGCGATGGTCCGTCCCGGAGCGAGCTGGGGGTGGATCACGGACGGTTTCCAACGCACCACGGGCCGCCCGTCCCGGGAACGGACGAAGCCGAGCACGCCGTCGTACTCCCAGGCGTTCGGGGTGTCCTCGAACTCGGCCTTCACCCGGAAGCCGACGGCCGGCTCGGACGGGCCGTCGGACTTCGCGGCGCCCGTCCCGGTGAGGGCGAGCGCGCGGGGCGCCACCTGCTCCTGGAACGCTGCCAGGGCTGCGCGGGCGGTCTCCGGGTGGTCCGTCAGCGCGGCGGCGGCCGGGAGGTCGCCGCGGCTCCAGGCCGCCAGGAACTCGGTGGCCGCGGCCTCGGCCTGCGCGGCGGTCGGCGGGTCCTGCGGGGCCTTCTCCACCGCGCCGGCCGCCTGGTGGCCGTTGCCGGACGGGCCGTTGTCGGTCACGGCGTTCAGCACGTTGTAGGCGCCGTAGCCGCCGACCGCCAGCAGGGCGGCGAACACCCCGCCGGCGGCCACCAGCACGACCCTGCGCGCGGTCGGGCCGCGGCGGCCCCCGTCGCCGTCCCCGTCCTCCTCGTCACCGAGGACGGCCGGCTCGTCCAGGTCGTCCAGATCGTCCAGGTCGTACCCGTCGTCGGCGGCGCCCCGGTCGTACTCCCGGCGGCCGTCGTGCCGGTCGTCCCTGTGTTCCTCGAACACGCTTCCATCCCCCCTGCGATCCTTCGTGTGCGGCGGGCACACCCCCTCCGGCATGTCGGCCCGCCGGCCCGATGGCCGGACGACGGTCCGTTCGGGCGCGGATCAGCCTATGCGGAGAGGGGTGGGCGGTCGACCGTCCGACCGGCCCACCCCACTGATGCGGCGCGCGCCCGGAAGGTTGCAGGCGCCGTCAGACCCAGGGGTCGGTGAAGGAACGGCCGGGGACGGGCTTGGCGATCAGGGCGATGGGGGTGAAGAAGCCGACCTGGCCGATGGCGAGCATCAGCGTGGTCAGCGCCTTGTCGTCGTAGTGCCCGGCGACCTCGGCGTACAGCGCGTCCGGCACCCGTTCACCGTGCGGGGCGGGCTGGAGGACGGCCTCGACCAGGGCGAGCGCGGCGCGCTCGGGGGCGGTGAAGTACGGGGAGTCCGGCCAGCCCGCCACCGAGGCGATCTGCTCCTCCGAGGCCCCGGCCTTGCGGAGCAGGCCGGTGTGCAGGACGGTCAGGTAGGTGCTGCCGGCGATCTGGCCGGCCCGCAGCTGGACCAGGCCGATGGTGGTGCGGGGCACGGACCGGTTGCCGGTGGCCCGGAACAGCGCGGCCGAGACCTCGGCGATCTCGGGCACGAGCTCCACCGGGTCCTGGGCCATGCGCGGGCGCGGCGGGACCTCGGCGGTGATCGGTCGGGTGTTCATCGTGGCGTTCCTCTTCTCGCGGGTGAACCGTGCGGTCACCGGTCCGACGGATCGCGGCGCGGATGTGTGACAGCCGGAGCCGCCGAGTTTCGCCCGGAGTGTCAGGACCGCCCGGTGCCCTACGCGCCGGCGCCCCGGCCCAGCACCGCCGGCGTCGGCCCGTCCGGCCGTACGGTGATGCTGTACGCCGCCCCCGTCGGCCGGGAGAGGAACGTCAACGGCCCCATCGGCAGCAGGAGTTCCAGCAGCGCCGTGGACTCGCGCAGCGCGAACCGGGTGCCCAGGCAGGCGCGGGCGCCGAGGCCGAACGGGAAGTAGGCGCCGAGCTGCCCGGGGCGGTCCGCGCCGGGGGCGAAGCGGGCGGGGTCGAAGCGCTCCGGGTCGGGCCACAGCGCGGGGTCGCGGTGGGTGAGGAACGGGCAGACCAGCACGTCCGTCCCGGCGGCGATGCGGTGCCCGGCGAGGACGTCGTCCTCGACGGCGTGCCGGGGGAGCAGCCAGGCGGAGGGGTAGAGCCGCAGCGTCTCGCTCACCAGCGCCTGCGGATCGGCGGACCGGGTCCCGGGGTCGCGGTCGAGCAGCAGGAAGAGCCAGGTGAGCGTGGTGGCCGTGGTCTCGTGCCCGGCGACGAGCAGGGTGACCAGCTCGTCGCGGATCAACCGGTCGGTGTACGCCGGGTCCTGTGCGCCCGCCTCGATCAGCACCCGGAGCACGCCGGGCTCCTCGGTCGGGCCGGCCGAGCGCGCCGCGTCGATCGCGGCGCGCGCCACCGCGTCGATCCGGGCGAGGTCCCCGGCGACGGCGTCCCGGGCGTCCGCCGCGTTGGTCGGCAGCGTCGGCATCGCCGCCACCACCCGTTCCACCGAGCGGAGTTCGTTGTCCGTGTGATCGTCCAGCGGCAGCCCGGTGAGCGCCCGCCAGACGGTGTCCAGGGCGAAGCCGCGCATCTCCTCGGCGACGTCGAAGACCTCCCCGGTACGCCGGTAGCCCTCCCAGCGCTCGGCGGTGCGGTGCGCCGCCGCGGCGATCCGCCGCTCGTAGCGGCGCATTCCGGTTCCGGTGAACTGGGACTGCAGCAGCCGCCGTTGACGCTTCCAGGGCTCCCCGGCGGCGGACAGCACGCCGTCCCCGACCAGCATCCGGGCGCGGTGCGAGCGCTTGACGTACCGGTCCGGGTGGTGGCCCAGGACGTGCTGCACCGCGGCCGGGTCGGTGACCAGCACGGTCGGCGTCGGGCCGAGCCGGAAGGCGGCGACGCCGCCGACGCCGCGCTGGGTGCGGGCCAGCAGGTCGACGAGCTGCGCCTCCTCGGCCCGCCACTGCTCGACGGCCTCGGCGGCCAGCTCCGGTACCGGGCGGGTTTCCGTGCTCACGGGGTGCTTCCTTCCGGTCTGCTGACGGGGCGTCCGTGCCGGATCCGACTCTATGCCAGGGCAGGCTCGGCCCGGGTTGCGCCGACCGGGCGGCGGGCCGGGGCCCGGGCTGCGCGGCGGCCCGCCGCCCGGGAACGGCCCGGGTACCGTGCGGCGGGGCCGACCGGCTCCGATCGCTGTGCGGATGGGAGAACGCATGCCCGGGACCCGGCACTTCGGAGGCGGCCCGACCGGCCGAGCGGCCCGGTGGCTGGGAGCCGCCCTGCTCGTACCAGCCCTCGCGTCCTGTGGCGGCGGCTCCGACGGCAGCGGCCAGAACGGCAGCGGCCGGACCACCGGCCCGCAGCCCGAGGACCAGCGGACGGAGACCCGGGAGACCGAGGCGAGCTTCCAGCAGGCCGGCGAGGTGTCCGCCGCCGGGCGGGGCTGGGGCACCAGGGCCGTCGTCACGCTGAAGAGCTCCTCGCCCACCCCGGTCCAGGCCGTCGTCAGCCACGTCACCGACTGCGCGGTCGACGCCGTGGCCGCCACCCCGAGCCAGGCCACGACGACCGTCTCCGCCGCCGGCAGCGAGCCGCTGGTGTTCGCCCTTCCGACGTCGAGCGCGAAGCCCCGGCCGATCTGCTACACGGTGACCATCGGTGGGGAGAGCCGGCAGCTCAAGGCCGTGGGAGGGGTCACCGGTACCACGTCCCCCAGCCCGAGCGCGTCCGCCGCCGACGGGACCGCGCCGGGCACCGGCGAGACGAGCCCCGGCGTCCCGACCCCGCACCAGAGCGTCGGGGAGACCGGCACCGAGAGCGGGAGCACCCCCTGAGCCCTGCCCGGGAGGACGGGACCGACACCGCGGGCGAGCGGCCGTCCGACGCCGAGGAACCGCCCGCCGCGAGCCCGTGGAGCGGATGGATCACCACCCTCGCGGGCTGGATCGCCCCGACCACCTTCGTCACCGCGCTGCTCTTCTTCTTCGGCTACGCCTACACCGACGCGCTCTACGGCTACTTCGGCCTCGACGCCGCGACGATCGGCTTCTCCACCCAGGAACTGCTCCTGCGCAGCTCCCCGGCGCTGTACCTGCCCGCCGGGATCGCGCTCAGCGGGGCACTGGTGGCCGCCCTGGCGTTCCCCCTCGTGGCCGGCTCCGCCCGCAGGGGTGCGGGCGCTTCCCGGGCGCTGCGCCGGCTGTGCGTCGCCGCCGTCCTGCCGGTGGTCGCCCTGCTGGTGCTCGGCCTGGCGGCGGGGTTCGAGGTCATCGACGCCGGCCCGCTGGGCACCCCGCTGCTGATCGGCGGTGCGCTGCTGCTCGCCCTCCTGGCGCGGCTGCTGTACGCGCGGGGAACCGGCGCGGCGTTCCCCGTGCCGGGGGAGCGGGTGGCGCTGGGCGTCACGGTGGCGATCCTCGCGCTGTGCGCGTACTGGGCGGTCGGCAACTACGCCCAGCAGAAGGGGCGGGCCGACGCCGAACAGCTCTCCCACAACCTCCAGGTGCGACCGGCCGTCATGCTCGACACCGCGCAGCGGCTCGCGCTGGACTGGCCCGGGGTGCGGGAGACGCCGCTGCCGGAGGAGGGCGCCGGGACGCACTTCCGGTACCGCTACGAAGGCCTGCGGCTGCTGGCGCAGTCCGACAACCGGATGTTCCTGATCCCGCGGCGGTGGATCTGGGCCACCGGCAACGTGCTGGTCCTCCCGATCGACTCCGGTGTCCGGGTGGCCTTCCACGCCGGCTGAGCGCCCGCCCCGCACACGGCTGCGCCGCGGTCCGTCCCCCTCGACGGACCGCGGCGCAGCGGCTTCAGTGGGCTTCGGCGTGCCCCGGGGTCGTCAGCGCGGCCCGGTCACACCTGCTGCCAGAGCGCCGGGACGATCGGCGGCTCCCAGCCGACCTGGGCGGTGTGGGCCTGGAGGCAGCGGTAGCTGACCCCGTTGTAGGTCACGACGTCGCCCGCCTGGTAGGTGGTGCCGGGCGCCCAGGTGCCGCCGGGGTTGGTCGGGCCGTTGCCCACCACCAGGGAGAAGCTGGTGCCGTGGGTGGCCGTGCCGGTCCCGGTCAGGGTGATGGTGTAGGTGCCGGCCGCGGTCGAGGCGGAGGTGGCGACGGTGAGCGTCGCCGAGCCGCCGGACTGCACCGAGGACGGGCTGAAGGAGACCGTCACGCCGGCCGGGGCGCCCGAGGCGGTCAGGTTGACCGTCTGGGCCGAGCCGGAGGTGGTCGTGGTGGCGACCGTCGCGGTGGCGCTCTCACCGGGCTTGACGGTGGCGGTGGTCGGGTTCACCGAGAGGGAGAAGTCGTCCGCGGGCGCGGTGCCGCCGACCGAGGTCTTCCACAGGGTGTACGCCACGCCGTCCGCGTTGCGGTTCAGCACCGTCGCGTCGACGTTGCTGGTGGTGTCGCAGGAGGAGTGGTAGCAGGAGTCGTAGGAACGGCCCGCCGTGCCGCCCCACTTGGCCGCCTGCGCCGAGGTCTTGGTGGCGTCGGCGCCGGCCGCGTAGCCCGAGGTCGGGATGCCGGCCTGCTGGAAGGAGTAGTCGTCCGAGCGGCCCTGGCCCTCGACGTTCTCCTCCGGCTTGAGGTTCAGCGAGTCCCAGTAGGCCTTCATCGGCGCGGCGGCGGCGGAGTTGAGGTTGTTGATGAAGTAGCCGGCGTTGGGCGAGCCGACCATGTCGAAGTTGTAGTACGCCTTGATCGCGGAGCGCTGGGCGGAGCCCAGCTGGCCGACGTAGGACTGCGAGCCCTGCATGCCCTGCTCCTCGCCGGTCCACCAGGCGAACCGGACGTGCCGGGTCAGGCTGGGGTTCTGCTGGGCGAGCACGAGCGCGTTCTCCAGCAGGACGGCCGAGCCGGAGCCGTTGTCGTTGATGCCGGGGCCGGCCGAGACGCTGTCCAGGTGGGCGCCGAACATGGTGACCTGGTCGGCCGGGCCGCCGGGCCAGTCGGCGATCAGGTTGTTGGACTGGTAGGAGCAGGAGGTGCAGGTCTGCTCGGTGACGCTGTAGCCGGCCGCCTGCAGCTTGCCCTTGATGTACGCCAGCGACTGGCTGTGCCCGGCGCTGCCCGCCCGGCGGTTCCCGCCGTTCTGGTTGGCGATGCTGTTCAGCTGGGTCAGGTGGGCCTGCACCTTGGCGACGTCGATGTCGGGCGCGGGCCCGCCGGGGTTGCCGCCGCCGCCGACGGTGAGGCTGTACTGGGCGGTGTGGGCGGTGCTGCCGGCGGTGCCGGTGACGGTGATCTGGTACGTCCCGGCCACGGCCGCCGCGGAGGCGGACAGGCTCAGGGTGGAGGACGAACCGGCCTGCACCGATGAGGGGTTGAAGGTCGCGGTGACGCCGGACGGCAGGCCGGAGGCGGTCAGGGCGACGGTCGACGCGGTGCCCGAGGTGACGGCGGTGCTCACCGTGGAGGTGGTGGTCGCGCCGGGCTGGACGGAGCCGGACGTCGGGCCGAGCGACAGCGAGAAGTCGTTGTTGCCGGACGGCGCGCAGGTCGGGTCACCGCTCTGGGCGGGAACGCTGACGGCGTCCCAGGCGGCCTTCGCCCGGTTGAAGAAGGTGCAGGTCGGGTCGAGGCTCTTGGCCGCGGTCAGGGTGGCGGTGCGGTACCGCTTGTAGGTCATGCCGCTGGTCTTGAGCAGCATGCCGCCGTAGAAGACCCGGCCGGCGTCCTTGATGCCGATGCCGGTGACGGAGGAGTTGTTGCAGGTCGGGCTGGTGGGCTTGCCGCCGCCGGGGTTGGAGCCCTCGGCGAGCAGGTAGAACCAGTGGTTCAGCGGCCCGGCCGCGGCGTGCTCCTCGGTCTGCGGGATCGACGCCGAGTAGCAGTTGGGGTTGTTGCTGACCAGCGACGGGTTGTACATGTTGCGGATCGGCCCGTTGCCGACCAGGTTGATCATCTCGCCGACGGTGTAGTCCGGGGAGTCGTACGGGGCGGGCTCGTTGGCGTACGCCTCGGTCAGCGCGCCCATGATGTCGCCGGTGGCCTCGCCCAGCCCGGACTCGTTGTTGGCGCCGCCGGGCGTGTACTGGTCGATGCCGTGGCCGAACTCGTGGCCGACCACGTCGATGGCGGCGATCCACTTGTTGGCCTGGCTGTGGCCGATGGATATCGTGGAGCCGTCCCAGTAGGCGTTGACGTCGCTGAGGCCGACCTTGACCGGCCAGCTGCCGCCGTTGCCGTTGTGCCCGTTGCGACCGAGCCAGTCGCGGAGCATGTCCCATTCCTTCTGGGCCGCGAACATCGAGTCCGCGCAGCCGGTCTCCTTGCTGGTGGCGCTGCCGGTGCCCCAGGAGTCGCTCGACTTGGAGAACACCTGTCCGGTGCTGTAGTCGGAACAGGACAGCCCGGGGCGGTTGGGGTCGCGCAGCGAGTAGGAGCTGCCCGAGCCGGTGGTGCTGATGGTGACGGGGGAGGGGCCGTTCCACTCGCTGTTGATGGTGCCGGCGCGCACGTCGTCGTAGCTGTCGACCACCTCGCCGGTCGCCGCGTCGACGAAGACGTGCAGGGTGCTGGGCGCCGAGGCGGTGCGGCCCTTGAGGACGGTCTCCCAGGCGAGCCGGCTGCTGCCGTCCTTCACCCGGACGACCAGTCGGCGGGAGTCCACCGAGTCCACCGTCGCCAGCTTGGTGCGGGCGGTCCGTTCCGCCTGCTCCGCGCTCACCTGCGGCGTGGTCGAGCCGCCGACCGGGCCGGGGGCGGCGGACTGCAGGGCGCGGACCTTGCCCTGCCCGTCGGCCAGCACCACCGCGTCGCCGCCGACCACCGGCAGGCCGCGGTAACTGCGTTCGTACGCCACCGAGTACAGACCGCCGACCCACGGGGTGACGGCCTTGCGCTCGTACGTCTCGTCGGGGCCCTTGGCCAGGGCGTCCAGTCCCGCCGCGGCCGCGGCGTCGGCCGCGTTGACGGCGGCGGCCAGCGCGCTCGGCGGCGCGGGAGAGGGGGCGGGTGCGGCGGTGGCCGGCCCCGCGGTGGCGGCGATCATGCCGGCCAGTACGGTCAGGGTGGTCGCCGTGGTCAGCAACCGGCCTGCGGAAACTCTGCGTTGCATCGAGGCTCCTCGCATGTGGGGGTCCTCGACCGCGGACGGGCATGGCTGGTGGCGCACCGCCGGGCCGCTACTGGGGGACGGCCGGGGCGGGCCGTCCGCGCTCGGGTGCCCGAACCCTCACACGGCGTCATGCTCGGGTCAATGCCCGGTGCGCTCCGGGCAACGGGTTGGCAAATTCCGTCAAGCCCGCCGCCCCGGCTTTGCGTCAAGCTGGGGTTTTCCTCAAGTGGTTGAGACCACGTCATGTACGGGACGGGTGGCGATCGAGTACCGTCCTCGTCATCGGAGTCGTCGGAACCACTGGAATCGTCGACAGGCCCCGCGACCGGCCGGGGGACGATGCGCCCGGGGAGGAAGCCGTGCAGCGGAACCGGGTGGCCCCCGCGTCGGCGGTGTCGCCGGACGACCGGGGGCAGGACGCCTGGCGGGAGTTCGGCGCCCGGTTGCGGCACTGGCGGCGGCGGGCCGGCCTCACCCAGGCGCAGCTCGGCGCCGGCATCGGCTACGACCACACGGCGGTCAGCAAGATCGAGCACGGGGCCCGCCGGGTCACCCCCAGGGTCGCCGACCGGATCGACGACCTCCTCGGTGCCGCCGGCGAGTTGAGCGCCGCCTGCCAACGCGCCGAGAGCGCCGAACTGTGCGATCTGGAGGCCTTCTCGCCCGCCCTGCTCCGGCCCCCGCTGCCGGGCGGGGCACCGGTCGGCCCGCCCGTCGCACTCCCGGCCCCCGCCCCGCTGCGACTGCCGGACTACGGCCTGCTCTGCCCGCTGCACGGCGCCGAGGGCTGCGTGGTCCCCGAGCCCGGCGAACTCGCGGCCCTGCACGCCGAGTTCTGCGCCGCTTCGGTGCTCGCCGACCCGGCCGCCGCCCGGCCGCTGGACGGCCTCACCGTGCACGCCCTGACCGGGCTGCTCGCCGCCCACCTGCGCTCGGGCGAGACCGGCGACCGGCCCGGCCTCGCCGCCGCCGTCGAACGCACCCTGCACGCCGTGCTCGCCCGGCTCGCCGCCGCCCCCGCCGCACAGCGCGGTCCGCTGGTCCGACTGGCCGCCGAGCACGCCCACGCGGCCGGTGCGCTGCGGATGCAGAACGGCCGCAACGCCACCGCGATGGCCTGCTACGACCGGGCCCTCACCTGGGCCGGGCTGGCCGGGGACCAGGCCACCCAGGTCGGCACCCTGAGCGACATGAGCATCCTGGCCCGGCTGGACGGCGACCCGCTCGCCGCCCTCGGCTACGCCCGCGAGATCGAACGGGTGGCCCCGGACCGGCACTGGGCCGGGGCGATGGGGCGGGTCAGCCGGGCCCGGGCGCACGCGCTCACCGGTGACGTGCGGGCGACCGTCCGGCAGATCGGCCTGGCGCGGGCGCACCTGGACCACATCGGCGCGCAGGACGAGCTCGACGTGCCCTGGCTCTCCATCGCCTCGATGCGGATGCGGGTGGAGTCCGCCGCGGCGGCCGCGCTGCGCGACCTCGCCGTCGCCACCGACGACCCCCGGCTGGCCCGCCGGGCGCTGGACGCCACCGAGATCGCCCTCGGTCTGCTCGGCCCGGACCAACTGCCCTCCAGCCGACTGCTCTTCGTCGTCCGGGCGGCCGACTGCCACGTCTGCGCGCACGATCCGGCGACGGCCGTGGAACTGCTCGGCCCCGCCCTGGAGGCGACCGGCGCGACCGCGCTGCCCGCGCTGGTCGAGTACGAGTTGCGCGGTCTGCGGGACCGTCTCGCGGCGCACGCGCCCCGTGCCGCACGCCGATTGGCGGAGCCGGCCCGCTCCTGACCCGGTTCGCCTCCGGTCCGCTCGGCCCCCGACCCGGCCCGCTGTCCCGGCGCTCGTGGCGAGGGCCGCCGGGTTTGGCCGGATCGAGAGCGGCGCGGGGCGGCGCAGAAGGGGCGCACATCGGCGCTCACTGGCCTGCAGAGCCGCCACCGCGCACCGTCAAGTCCCGCTACTTTTCGAAAATGCGCCCCCTTTGCGCCGTCCAGACGTCAACTTCGTGCGCGTATAGTCCGCCGATCGGGTCATTCATGGAGTTAACACGTCGAATGACTGTCACGGCGCGCGTCTGCCGCTAGAGTCTCTGACGTTTCCAGTCGTTAGTCCGCGAAGAACGGGGGGCGCGTGCTGTCAGCCATTGCCCGCCGGCTCGCCCATCCGCTGCTGCTCCTGGGTGTGCTGTGCACTGCCGTCGCAACCCTGCACTTCCACTGGGCGCCGGACCGGGTCTCCCCGCTCTTCCTGGTCGCCGTCCTCGGCTACCTCGCGCTCCTGGAACGGGTGATCCCGTACCGGACGGACTGGCACCCCAGCCGACGTGAACTCGGCTGGTACGGCGTCTACTTCGTGCTGAGCATGGTCGGCGGAGGGCTGGCCCAGGGGCTGGTGGCGACGCTGGTGGAGACGCTCGGCCCGGCCCACCCGGCGCTGCCCTTCGCGGTGGAGATCCCACTCGCGCTGCTGGTCGGCTCGCTCGGCGACTACCTCGTGCACCGCTGGTCCCACCGCAACCGGTGGCTCTGGCGGCTGCACGGGGTGCACCACGTCCCGGACAAGGTCAACGTCGCGAACAACGGCGTCAACCATTTCCTGGACGTGTTCGTCGCGCAGTCCGTCGTCCAACTGTCGCTGGCGCTGATCGGATTCTCTCCGGATTCAGTGTTCGTGGTCGGAATATTCGTCCTGGCTCAGGGGTATTTCGTCCACGCCAACATCGAAGTCCGAATCGGCCCGCTCGGCCACATCCTGGCCGGGCCGGAACTCCACCGCCTGCACCACAGCACCGACCTCGCCGAAGCCGGCCACTACGCCTCCGACCTCTCGCTCTGGGATCACGTGTTCGGGAGCTTCACCTGGCGGCCGGGCCGAGTGCCGAAGGCCGTCGGCCTCACCGACCCGGCCGCGTTCCCCGCCACCGGCGAACTCGGCGCCACCCTGCTGCACCCGTGGCGCCGGCCGAAGACCACCGAACAGTCCGTCTGAACCAGGCCGGAGAGGCCGTTCCCACTTGCCCGTGTCCCCGGCGTCACGCCGTCACCCCCGGATTGGATCATGACCTCCTCGCCCTTCGCCGTGCCCCGCGAACGCATCGCGATCACCGGTATCGGCTGCCGCCTGCCGGGACACGCCAACGACCACCGCTCCTACTGGCTCAACCTGATCGAGGGCCGGGACTGCCTCACCGAGACTCCCGCCGACCGCTACGACACCGGCACCCTGGGCAGCAGGGACCGGGCCAAGCCGGGGCGGCTGATCGGCGGCCGGGGCGGCTACATCGACGGCTTCGACACCTTCGACCCGGACTTCTTCGGGATCAGCCCGCGCGAGGCCGAACACATGGACCCGCAGCAGCGCAAGCTCCTGGAGGTCAGCTGGGAGGCCCTGGAGGACGGCGGCCTGCGCCCCGACGAGCTGGCCGGCCGGGAGGTCGGCGTCTACATGGGCGCCTTCACCCTCGACTGGAAGATCCTCCAGTTCGCCGACCTCGACTTCGCCACCATCGCGGCGCACACCGCCACCGGCACCATGATGACGATGGTGTCCAACCGGATCTCGCACTGCTTCGACTTCCGCGGGCCCAGCGTCTCGATCGACACCGCGTGCAGCTCCTCCCTGGTCGCGGTGCACCTCGCCTGCCAGAGCCTGCTCCGAGGTGAGACCGAACTCGCGCTGGCCGGCGGGGCGTTGCTGCACATGGCGCCGCAGTACACGATCGCCGAGACGAAGGGCGGCTTCCTCTCCGCGGACGGCCGCTCGCGCGCCTTCGACGCCTCCGCCGACGGCTATGTCCGGGCCGAGGGCGTCGGCGTGGTCGTGCTCAAGCGGCTCTCCGACGCGCTGCGCGACGGGGACCCGGTGCACGCCGTCATCCTCGGCACCGGCGTCAACCAGGACGGCCGCACCAACGGCATCACCGTGCCCAGCGCGGACGCCCAGGTCACCCTGATCGAGCGGGTCTGCGAGGAGGCCGGGGTGCTGCCGGGCAGCCTCCAGTACGTCGAGGCGCACGGCACCTCCACCCCGGTCGGCGACCCGATCGAGGCGGCGGCCCTCGGCCGGGTGCTCGGCATCGGCCGCCGCGCCGGGGACCGCTGCTACGTCGGCTCGGTCAAGACCAACATCGGGCACACCGAGGCAGCGGCCGGCGTCGCCGGGCTGATCAAGACGGCGCTCGCGATCAAGCACCGCCGCATCCCGCCGCACCTCAACCTGGAACGGCCCAACCCCGGCATCGACCTGGACGCCCTGCCGTTCGAGATCCCGACCGCCCCGGTGGAGTGGCCCGAGCACACCGGCCCGGCCCGGGCCGGCGTCAACTCCTTCGGCTTCGGCGGCACCAACGCCCACGTCCTGCTGGAGGAGCCGCCGCGGCCCGGGCCCGCCGTGCCGGTGGCCGGCCCGGCCCGCACGGTGCTGCCGCTGAGCACCAAGGACGCCGCCGGACTGCCCGAACTCGCCGCTGCCGTACGGCAGGAGCTCGCCGACGGCACGGCGCCGGCCGACCTCGGCCACACCCTGGCGCACCGCCGCCAGCACCTGCCCGAGCGGCTCGCGGTGGTCTACTCCACCCGGGAGGACCTGGACGAGGCGCTGGCCGCATACGGGCGCGGCGAGGAGCATCCGCGGGTGGTCCAGGGCCGCGCCCGGGAGCGCCGGCAGCGCCGGCTGGCCTGGGTGTTCACCGGCATGGGCCCCCAGTGGTGGGGGATGGGCCGGGGGCTGTACGAGCACGAGCCGGTCTACCGCGAGGCCGTGCAGGCCGTCGACCGGGAGATCCGCGCCCAGGCCGGCTGGTCGCTGCTGACCGAGCTGGGCCGGGACGAGGCGGACTCCCGGATGGCCGAGACCTGGCTGGCCCAGCCCGCCAACTTCGCCGTCCAAGTGGGTCTTTCGGCGCTCTGGCGGAGCCACGGCCTGCGCCCGGACGCGGTCGTCGGACACAGCACCGGCGAGGTCGCCGCCTTCCACGAGGCCGGGGTGTACGACCTGGCCGACGCCGTGCGGGTGGTGCTGGCCCGCAGCCGGCTCCAGCAGCGCCTGGCCGGCACCGGCACCATGCTCGCCGTCGGCCTGCCCGAGGCCGAGGCGGAGCGCCGGATCCGCCCGTACCGCTCCCAGATCTCGCTCGGCGCGGTCAACAGCCCCTCCGCGGTGACCCTGGCCGGGGACGCCGAGGCGCTGGCCGAACTGGCCGAGGGGCTGCGGGAGGAGGGCGTCTTCGCCCGCCTGCTGGACGTCGAAGTGCCCTACCACAGCGTGCGGATGGACCCGATCCGGGACGAGCTGGTGGCCTCGCTCACGGCCATCAAGCCGCAGGAGGCGCGGCTGCCGCTCTACCTGACGGCCCGCGAGGGGCTCGCCCGCGGGCCCGAGCTCGACGGCGAGTACTGGTGGCAGAACGTCCGCAACCCGGTGCGCTTCCGGGCCGCCGTCGAGCGGATGGCCGAGGACGGGCACGGGCTGTTCCTGGAGCTGGGGCCGCACCCGGTGCTCGGGCACGCGATCCGGGAGTGCGCGGAGCAGTCCCACAGCCTTCCCTCGATCCGCCGGCAGCAGGACGAACCCGAGCGCTTCGCCCGTAGCCTCGCCGAACTGCACACCCTCGGCGTCGAGTTGAGCTGGGCCGCGCTGCACCCGGCCGGCCGCCCGGTGCCGCTGCCCGGCTACCCGTGGCGGCGCGACCGGTACTGGGTGGAGCCCAAGCCGGTCGAGCAGGTCCGGCTCGGGCAGCTGGACCACCCGCTGCTCGGCCGCCGCACCGCGAGCGCCCAGCCCGGCTGGACCGTCGCCCTCGACCCCGAGCGGCTGCCCTACCTGGCCGACCACCGGATCGAGGGCCAGGTGGTATTCCCGGCCGCCGGATACCTGGAAATGGCCGCCCAGGCCGTCCGCACCCTGACCGGCGGCACCGAGGTGACACTGGCCGAGGTCGAGCTCAACCGGGCGCTGTTCCTCTCCGAGACCGAGCCCGTCACCGTCCAGTTCGGCTACGCGCCCGAGGACGCCCGCTTCACCGTCGCCTCCACCCCGGCCGGCGGCGAGCCGGGCGTGCACGCCTGCGGGCGGGTCCGCACCGGCCAGCGCCGCGCGTACGGGCCCGCCCTGGACCCGGACGCCCTGCGCGCCCGCGGGCGGCACCTCGACGGCCCGGACTGCTACCGGCAGCTCGCCGACCGCGGCTACGACTACGGGCCCGCCTTCCGGACCATCACCGAGGTGTGGGCCGGCCCCGGCGAGGCACTGGCCCTCCTGCGGCCCACCGGGCGGCTCGGCCCCGACGCGGCCGACCACCACCTCCACCCGGTGCTGCTGGACGGCTGCTTCCAGACCCTGCTCGCCACCCGGCTGGAGACGCCCGAGGGCGGCAGCGTCCGGCTGCCCGTCTCGATCGAGGAGGTCCGGCTCGACGCGATCGGCGACCGCCCGCTGTGGGTGCACGCCACCGTCACCCGGGACAGCGGCGAGGAGCTCGTCGGCGACCTCGCGCTCTACACCGAGGACGGCACCCCGGTCGGCACCGTCACCGGGTTCAAGGTCGCCGACGTCGCCCAGGCCCCGGCCTCCGTCGGCCTGGCCACCATCGACGGCTGGCTCACCGAGGTCGACTGGATCGACGCCCCCGCGGCTGCCACCGAGGAGACCCCGGGCGACCTGGTGCTGTTCGCCGACGGGAACGGCCTCGCCGAGCGGCTGGCCGCCCTGGCCGCCGCGCGCGGCACCCGCTGCCACCTGGTCCGGCCCGGCGCGCGGTACCGGCACGGCGAGGACGCCTCGACCGTCCGGCCGGACTCCGCGGAGGACGTCCGGCGGCTGTTCGCCGACCTCGACCCAGGTTTCGGCACCGTCGTCCACCTCTGGAACCTCGACCAGCCCGCCCTGGCCGCCGCCACCGCCGACCGCCTCGGCCCGCTCGCGACCCTCGGCGCCTACTCGCTGATCACGCTCGCCCAGGCCCTGCCCGACGCCCGCCCGGACGGCCGGCTGCACATCGTCACCCGGGGCACCCAGCCCGCCGCCCCCGGCGACCGGGTCGAACCGCTCGGCGCCCCCGCGTGGGGCATCGGCCGGGTGCTCTGGCAGCAGGAGCTGGTCGCCCAGCGCGGCACCCTGGTCGATCTCGACCCGGCCGTCGACGCCGCCGACCAGGCCGAGGCGCTCCTCGCCGAACTCGCCGCCCGGGACGAACAGGAGATCGCCCTGCGGGCCGGCGGCCGGCTCACCAGCCGGCTGCGGCAGGCCGAGGGCCTCACCCGCCCGCTGCCGCCGGTCCTGCGCCCCGACGGCAGCTACCTGGTCACCGGGGCCTTCGGCGCCCTCGGCCGGCTGCTCTGCCGCACCCTCGTCCGGCGCGGCGCCCGACGGCTGATCCTGGTCGGCCGCACCACCCTGCCCGAGCGCTCCGCGTGGGCGTACACCGACCCGGACACCCCCGCCGGCGAGCGGATCGCCTTCCTGCGCGAACTCCAGGCGCTCGGCGCCGAGCCGCTGCTCGCCCCGGTCGACGTCACCGACGAGGCCGCCCTCACCGACTGGCTCGCCGACTACCGGCAGCGTCAACGCCCGCCGATCCGCGGCGTGTTCCACCTCGCCGGGCAGGTCAAGGACACCCTGCTGGCCCAGATGGACCGCCCGTCCTTCGACGCCGGCTACGCCCCCAAGGTGATCGGCGGCCACCTGCTGCACCGGCTGCTGCGCGAGGAACCGCTCGACCACTTCGTGCTGTTCGCCTCCGTCGCCTCGCTGCTCACCACCGCCGGGCAGACCAACTACGCGGCCGGCAACGCCTTCCTGGACGCCCTGGCCCACCACCGCCGGGCCCAGGGGCTGCCCGGGCTCAGCCTGGACTGGGGCCCGTGGGCCACCGGCATGATCGAGGAGCTGGGCCTGGTCGCCCACTACCGCGACGCCCGCGGCATGAGCTCGCTGCCGCCGGACGCCGGAACGGCCGTCCTGGAACGCGTCCTCGGCCAGGACCGCGCCCAGCTGCTGGTCGCCACCGTGGTCGACTGGCCGACCTTCCTCGCCTGGTACCCGGCCCCGCCGCCGCTGGTCGCCGACCTCGCGGCGAGCGCCGCCGAGCAGGCCCCGGCCGAGACCGGCGGCTTCCTGGACGCCTACCGCGCGGCCGGCCCGCAGGCCCGCCGGGAACTGGTCGTCGAGCGCCTCACCGCCGCCGCGGCGGCCGTGCTGCGGATCGGCGCCGAACGGATCGACACGGAGACCAGGCTCGGCGCGCACGGCCTGGACTCGCTGCTCGCCATGGAGCTGCGCGCCCGGGTGCACGGCGAACTCGGCGTCGCCCTGCCGGTGGTGGCCCTGCTCAGCAACGGCACCGTCGGCGACCTGGTCGACCTGCTCACCGAGGGCCTCGCGGAGCGGCTCGCCGACGCCGGCCCGACCGAGGCCGAGGTGGAGCTGTACACCGACGAGTCCCGCTTCCCGCTCACCCACAACCAGCAGGCGCTCTGGTTCCTGCGCCTGCTGCACCCGGACGGCTTCGCGTACAACATCGGCGGCGCCGTGGAGGTCCGCGCGGAGCTCGACCCGGAGCTGATGTTCGCGGCCTTCCGCCACCTCGTGGCCCGGCACCCCGAACTGCGCGCGGCCTTCACCGCCGAGGAAGGCCGCCCGGTCCAGCGGATCCGGGAGGAGGCGGAGGCCGACACCGGGCTGTTCGACGTCGAGGGCCGGCCGTGGGAGGAGATCCACGACCTGATCGTCCACGAGTACCGGCGGCCGTACGACCTCGCCGAGGACCCGCTGGTACGGCTGCGGCTGTTCCGGCGCGGGCCGGACCGCTGGGTGCTGATGAAGGCCGTCCACCACATCGTCTCGGACGCGATCTCCACCTTCACCTTCATCGAGGAGCTCTTCGAGGTCTACGAGGCGCTGCGGCAGGGGCGCACCCCGGAACTGCGCCCGGTGCCAGCCCGCTACCTGGACTTCCTCAACCGCCAGAACCGCTTCCTGGCCGGGCCCGAGGCCCGGCGGATGCTCGACTACTGGCGCGGCCACCTGCCGGCCGAGATGCCGGTGCTGGCCCTGCCCACCGACAAACCGCGCCCGGCGGTGCAGACCCACAACGGCGCCTCCGAGTTCTTCCGGCTGGACGCCGAACTCACAGCCCGCGTCCACGAGTTGGCCCGCGCCAACGGCGCCACCCCGTTCATGGTGCTGATCGGCGCCTACTACCTGCTGCTGCACCGCTGGTCCGGCCAGCCGGACATCGTGGTCGGCAGCCCGGTCACCGGCCGCACCCAGGAGGAGTTCGCCTCCGTCTACGGCTACTTCGTCAACCCGCTGCCGCTGCACGTCAGCCTGGCTGGCGAGCCGACCGTGGCCGAACTGCTGGCCCGGGTGCGCGAGAGCGTGCTCGGCGGGCTCGACAACCAGGAGTACCCCTTCCCGCTGCTGGTCGAGCAGCTGGGGCTGCAGCACGACCCGAGCCGCTCCGCGGTGTTCCAGGCGATGTTCATCCTGCTCACCCACAAGGTCGCCGTGGAGCGCTTCGGCTACCGCCTGGAGTACATCGAACTCCCCGAGGAGGAAGGGCAGTTCGACCTCACGCTGTCCGCCTACGAGGACCGCGCCGACGGCTGCTTCCACTGCGTCTTCAAGTACAACTCCGACCTCTTCGAGCCCGCCACCGTCCAGCGACTGGCCGCGCACTACCGCAACCTGCTGGACGCCATGACCCGCGCCGCCGAGGGCGAGCCGGTCGGGCGGCTGCGGATGCTGGACGGGGCCGAACGCCGCGAGATCCTCAGCGGCTTCAGCGGCGCCGAGCGGCGGATCGAGCACGACACCCCGGTGCCGGAGCTGATCGCCAAGGCCGCCGCCGAGCGGCCGGAGGCCGTCGCGGTGGTCGCGCCCGGCCGGGACGGCGTGCGCCGACTGACCTACGCCGAACTGGACCGCCAGTCCCAGCGCACCGCCGTCCGGCTGCGCGAACTCGGCGTCGGCGAGGGCTCCGTGGTCGCGGTCTGCCTGGACAAGACGCCCGAGCTGATCAGCACCCTGCTGGCGATCTGGCGGGCCGGCGCCGCCTACCTGCCGCTCGACCCCGGCCACCCGGCCGACCGGCTCGCGTACCAGGTGGAGGACGCCGGGGCGGCCCTGGTGGTGGTCGACCACCGGCGCCCGCCGGCGGCCGAACTCCCCGCCCGGATCGTCACCCTGGAGGAGCTGGACCGGCCCGTGACCGGCGGCGCCGTACCGCTTCCCGCGGCCGACCCGGCCCGGGCCGCCTACCTGATCCACACCTCGGGCTCCACCGGCCGCCCCAAGGGGGTCCGGGTCGACCACCGCAACCTGGCCGCCGTCACCGCCGGCTGGCGCGCCGAGTACCGGCTGGACACCGAGGTCCGGGTGCACCTCCAGATGGCCGGCACCGCCTTCGACGTCTTCTCCGGCGACCTCGCCCGGGCGCTCAGCACCGGCGGCACCCTCGTCCTGGTCGACCGCGAGCTGCTCTTCGACACCGCCCGGCTGTACCGGGTGATGCGCGAGGAGGCCGTGCAGGGCGGCGAGTTCGTGCCCGCCGTGGCCCGCGCACTGCTGGCCCACTGCGAGCGGGAGGGCCTGACGCTGGACTTCCTGCGGCTGCTGGTCGTCGGCTCCGACTCCTGGAAGGCCGCCGAGCACCAGCGGGTGCGCGCCCTGTGCGGGCCGCGGACCCGACTGGTCAACTCCTACGGGCTGACCGAGGCCAGCGTCGACAGCACCTACTACGAGGGCGCGACCGACCGGCTGGAACCCGGCCGGATGGTGCCGATCGGCCGGCCCTTCCCGAACAGCGCGGTGTACGTCCTGGACCCGTACGGCGAGCCCGTCCCGGTGGGCGTGCCCGGCGAACTGTGGATCGGCGGCGCGGGTGTCGCGGCCGGCTACCCCAACGACCCGGAGCAGACCGCCCGCCGCTTCGTCACCCTGGAGCTCGACGGCACACCGCTGCGGCTCTACCGCACCGGCGACCTCGGCCACTGGGACGCGGCCGGCACCGTGCACCTGCTCGGCCGGATCGACAACCAGGTCAAGGTCCGCGGCCACCGGATCGAGCTGGGCGAGATCGAGGCCCACCTCACCGCCCGCCCCGAACTCGCCCAGGCCTGCGTGGCGGTCCGCCAGGACGCCCGCGGCGAGGCCGTCCTCGCCGCCTACGTGGTGCCCGCCGAGGGCACCGTGCTGGACCGCCGCGAACTGGGCCGCCACCTGGCCGAGCACCTGCCCACCGTGATGATCCCCTCCTACCTCACCGAACTGCCCGCCCTGCCGCTCACCCCGAACGGCAAGGTGGACCTCGCGGCCCTGCCCGAGCCGAAGGCCGACACGGCGGGCGCCCAGCACGAACCGCCCGTCACGCTCTACGAGACGAAGGTCGCGGAGCACTGGCGGAACCTGCTCGGCCTGGACGAAGTCGGCCTCCAGCACGACTTCTTCGAACTCGGTGGCAGCTCGATCCGGCTGATCGAGCTGATCCACCACCTGCAGAGCGAGTTCAACATCAGCATCCCGGTCGGCCAGCTGTTCAAGGTCACCACCCTGCACGGCATGGCCCGTACCGTCGAGCAGATCATCACCGGCGAAGTGGCCGGCGGCGAGCCCTACCTCTGGTTCAACGCCGGGGCGGCCGCGGACCGCACGGTGTTCTGCTTCCCGCCGGCCGGCGGCCACGGGCTGGTCTACCGCCAGCTCGCCGCCCACCTGCCGGAGCACCGGATCGCCTCCTTCAACTACCTGACCGGCGACGACAAGACCGCCCGCTACGCGGACCTGGTCGAGGAACTGCACGCCCCCGGCCCGTACGTCCTGCTCGGCTACTCGCTCGGCGGCAACCTCGCCTTCGAGGTCGCCAAGGAGCTGGAACGGCGCGGACGCACGGTGGCCTCGGTGCTGCTGGTGGACGCCTACCGGGTCACCGAGGCCTTCGACCTCGGCGAGGAGCACCTGGCCGTCTTCGAACGCGAACTCCACGAGCACCTGCACCGTCACACCGGCTCGCGGATCGTCGCCCAGGAGACCCTCGAACAGGCCAGGGACTACCTGGAGTTCAGCAGTCGAACGCCCAACACCGGCACCGTGACAGCCCAGTTGGACGTGATCTGCGAACGCGAGCGGCTGTCCGTGCACGTGGGCGGCGAGCCGGGCTCCTGGCACGGCGCCTCCGGCACGGGCACCGCGGTGTACGTCGGACACGGCGCCCACGCCGAAATGCTCGACGGCGACTTCGCCGCCCGCAACGCCGAACTGCTGGACGCCATCCTGGCCGGAGGCACCGCCGATGTCCGCGGCTGACCGCGGACCGGACTGGTCCACCAGGGAGCGGGCCGCCGCCGGTCCGCCCCGGGTGATCGTGATCGGGGCCGGCCTGGCCGGCCTCGCCACCGGCTGCTACGCGCAGATGAGCGGCCTGGAGACCAGGATCTTCGAGAAGCACGTGCTGCCCGGCGGCTGCTGCACCGCGTGGTCCCGGCACGGCTACCTGTTCGACTACTGCATCGACTGGCTGATCGGCACCGCCGAGGGCACCGGGGCGCACCAGGTCTGGAGCGAACTCGGCGCCCTGGACGGCAAGTCGGTGACCCGCTTCGACACCTTCAACCGGGTCGTCGACGAGGACGGCCGGGCCGTCACCTTCTACGGCGACCCGGACCGGCTGGAAGCCCACCTGCTGGCCGTCGCGCCCGGCGACGCCAAGCCGATCAGGGCCTTCTGCAAGGACCTGCGCCGCTACGCCGCGATCGACCTGCCCTGGGACCTCACCCCGCCGCCGCTGCGCACCACGGCCGAACGGCTGCGCACCCTGCGCACCGTGCTGCCCGCGTTCCGGCTGTTCTGGCGCACCGCGACCACCCCGATGAGCGGCTTCGCCGAGCGCTTCCAGGACCCGCTGCTGCGCCGGGCCTTCCCCAACATGTTCCTCCAGGAGCCCGAGGGCTTCCCGCTGCTGCCGTACCTGTACACGCTGGCGGCCGCCCACAACGGCAACGCGGGCTTCCCCGAGGGCGGTTCGCTCGGGCTGGCCCGCTCGGTGGAGGAGCGCTACACCTCGCTCGGCGGGGTGATCGGCTACCGCTGCCGGGTCGAGCGCGTCCTGATCGAGGACGGCCGCGCGATCGGCGTGGAACTCAAGGACGGCTCGCGCCACTACGCCGACCACGTGGTCGCCGCCTGCGACGGCCCGACCGTGCTCGACCGGCTGCTGGAGGGCCGCTACTCCAGCCCCGCCACCGAGAAGCTGTACGGCGAACTGCTGGACAAGCCGGGCAACCTGTACCCGGCCGTGGTCTCCGCCTTCGTCGGCATCGACGGACCGCTGCCCGAGGGCGAGCCGCACAGCACCACCTACCTGCTGACGCCCGAGGACGGCGAGCGGCTGCCCGGCTCGCTCCAGCGCAGCCTGGTCGTGCAGCTGCGCTCCTCCTACGCGGAGGGCTTCGCGCCCGCGGGCAAGTCGGTGCTGCACTGCACCTACTTCAGCGACTACCGCTCCTGGAAGGACCTGCGGACCGTCGACCGCCGCGCCTACCGGGCCCGCAAACAGGAAGTCGCCGCGTTCGTCCGGGAGTTCCTGGACCGGACCTACCCTGGGCTCGGTCGGCGGATCGAACTCGTCGACGTCGCCTCGCCGGTGACCACCGAGCGGTTCACCGGCAACACCTACGGCAGCATCCTCGCCTGGCAGGCCTTCTCCGAGGCCGAGGACGCCGCCAACCGCCTGGTCAACCGGGACCGGATGCGGCTGCCCGGGCTGAGCGGCTTCTCCATGGCGGGCCAGTGGACCGCGCTCGGCGGGCTGATCCGGGCCGCCACCAGCGGGCGGTTCGCCGCACAGTACCTGTGCCGGGAGCTCGGGCTGCCCTTCCGGGCCTGGCCCAGCGACAACCGGGACCCCTGGCACGCGGGCAAGTGGGGCCGCCTGCCGCAACTCGACCGGGCCACCGTAGGAGTGCCGGAGTGAGCGCGACGACCACCAGCGGCCGGCAGAGCATGGTCATCATCGGCGGAGGGCTCGGTGGACTGTCCACCGGGTGCTTCGCCCGAATGAACGGCTACCGCACCCGGATCCTGGAGATGCACGAGATCCCCGGCGGCTGCTGCACCGGCTGGGACCGCGGCGAGTTCACCTTCGACTGCTGCATCAGCTGGCTGCTGGGCAGCGGGCCCGGCAACGAGATGCACCAGATCTGGCTCGAACTCGGCGCGCTGCAGGGCAAGCGGATGCGCAACTTCGACGTCTTCAACGTGGTGCGCACCAGGGACGGCCGTGCGGTGTACTTCTACTCCGACCCGGACCGGCTGGAGGCCCACCTGCTGGAGCTGGCGCCGCAGGACGCCCGGCAGATCCGGCAGTTCTGCGCCGGTCTGCGCAAGTTCCGCCTGGCGCTGGCCCGTTACCCCTTCCTCAAGCCGGTCGGGCTGATGGGCCGGTGGGAGCGGATGCGGATGCTCGCCTCCTTCCTGCCGTACTTCAACGTGATCCGGCGTTCGATCACCGTGCTGATGAGCGACTACTCGGCGCGGTTCAGGAGCCCGCTGCTGCGTGAGGCGTTCAACTTCATCCTGTACGAGAAGCACCCCAACTTCCCGGTGCTGCCCAACTACTTCCAGCTCGCCTGCCACGCCGGGCAGTCCGCCGGGGTGCCGGAGGGCGGCTCGCTGGGGCTGGCCAACTCGATCGAGCAGCGCTACCGGCGGCTGGGCGGCGAGATCAGCTACAACACCAAGGTGAGCGAGGTCCTGATCGAGGGCGACCGCGCGGTCGGGGTGCGGCTGAGCGACGGCCAGGAGGTGCGGGCGGACATCGTGGTGGCCGCCTGCGACGGCCGGACCACCATGATGGACCTGCTCAAGGGCCGCTACCTGAGCGACACCTACCGCCGGCTGTACACCCAGACCATCACCGAGCCGGGCATGGTCTTCCCCGGCTACGTGACCGTCTTCCTCGGCCTGCGCCGGCCCTTCCCGGCCGGGGACCCGTGCACCACCTACCTGCTGGAGGACGAGGTCGCCGAGCGGCTCACCGGCATCCGGCACCCGAGCATCAACGTCCAGTTCCGCAGCCGCCACTACCCGGAGCTGTCGCCCGCCGACACCACCGTGGTGTACGCCAGCTACTTCTGCGACATCGCGCCCTGGCGGGAGCTGAGCACCGGGCCGGAACAGGAGCCCCGGGTGCGGCGCGGCGAGGAGCTGCACACCCTGCCGGTCGGCCGGGGGCGGGAGTACCAGCGGGCGAAGCGCCGGGTGCGTGACACCATCGTCGAGTTCCTGGACGGCCACCACCCCGGCCTGCGGGAGGCGGTGGCCGTCAAGGACGTCTCCACCCCGCTCACCCAGGTCCGCTACACCGGCAACTACGACGGCACGGTGCTGGGCTGGCAGCCGTTCGTGGAGAGCGGCGAGACCCTGGAGGAGGAGATCAAACGCAACGGCCCGGGGCTGCCCGGACTGGCGAACTTCTACCTCTCGGGAGTCTGGGCGACCACCGGCGGGCTGATCCGGGCCGCGGCCGCCGGGCGGCACGTCGTCCAGTTCATCTGCCGGGACGACGGCAAGGCCTTCACCGCCGAAGTGGACGACAGCGCACCGCTGCCTACCCTTCTCATCGAACCGGTCGGCCCCGCCGACCGGCAGTTTGGAGTCACCTCGTGAGAATCGAGAAGTGGGTCGTCCAGGAGCACGAGGACGGCGTGCCGGACGTCGAGCAGGTGTACCGGAAGGTCGTGGAGGAGGTGGACGTCCGGCTCGCCGCGGACGAGATGCTGCTGCGCACCCGGTACGTCTCGGTCGACCCGTACCTCCAGGGCATCGCGCTGGACACCCCGCTCGGCGACCACATGGGCGCGGACTCGATCATGGAGGTGCTGGAGGCCGGGCCGGCCGCGCGCTTCGCGGTCGGCGACCTGGTGCAGGGCTTCGGCGGCTGGCGCACCCACCTGGTCAGCGACGGAGAGCCCAGGCTCTGGCAGACCGGGACCTTCCCGATGGTCTTCCCGGCGTTCCGCCGGCTGGACCCGGCCGACTACGACGAGGCCCTGCCGCTGTCCACCGCGCTCGGCCTCCTGGGCGGGCCCGGGATGACGGCCTGGGGGACGGTCGAGAAGTTCCTCGACGTGCGCCCCGGGTCGACGGTGCTGGTCAGCGGGGCCTCCGGGGCGGTCGGCTCACTGGTCGGGCAGCTGGCCAAGCACCGGGGCGCACGGGTGATCGGCACCACGGCGACGCCGGAGAAGGTCGAGTGGCTGCGGCAGCTGGGCTTCGACGGGGTGCTGGTCTACCACGACGGCGACGGGCCGGACCGGTTGGAGAAGGAGCTGGCCGACCTCGCGCCGGAGGGCATCGACCGCTACTTCGACAGCCTCGGCGGAACGCTGACCGACGTGGTCTTCGGCATGCTCGCGGTGGACAGCCGGGTGGCCGTCTGCTGGCAGTGGGGGAGCCAGGTCGGCGGGGACTGGACGGGGCCGCGGCTGCTGCCGATGATCATGTTCCCGCGCACCACGATCCGCGGCATCTTCTCGATGGAGTGGTTCACCGAGGAGAACTGGGCCGCGCTGCGCCGGGACCTCGGCGCCCTCGTCCGCAGCGGGGCGGTGACGTACCGGCAGACCGTGCACCACGGCTTCGACAGCATCCCGGCGGCCTACCGGGGCCTGTACGTGGACCGTTCGGGCAGCCGGGGGAAGGTGCTGGTCGAGCTCTGACCCGAATCCGCAGGTAGTAGTGCGGTGTAGCGGCTGATACGACGACAGGTGTCCGTGCCGGTTTGAGATGATCGAGGTTCTCTACGCCTGATC
>NZ_JBEZUT010000048.1:0-35383 GCF_040636595.1 Kitasatospora sp. NPDC036755 | reverse complement strand
GGCGTCGCGGACGTCTGCATGGTCGTCTGCGACGGCCTCAAGGGCCTGCCCGATGCCATCGGCACGGTCTGGCCGCAGGCCGTCACCCAGACCTGCATCGTCCACCTGATCCGGGCCTCGTTCCGCTACGCGGCCCGTCAGGACTGGGACAAGATCTCCAAGGCCCTCAAGCCCGTCTACACCGCGCCGACCGAGGACGCCGCCCTGGAGCGGTTCGTCGAGTTCAGCGAGGCCTGGGGCAGGAAGTATCCGGCGATCGTGCGGCTCTGGGAGAACGCCTGGGCCGAGTTCGTGCCGTTCCTGAGCTTCGACATCGAGGTCCGCCGGGTCATCTGCACCACGAACGCAATCGAGTCCGTGAACGCCCGCATCCGCAAGGCCGTCCGCTCGCGCGGGCACTTCCCGAACGAGCAGGCGGCCCTGAAGCGCGTCTACATGGCGGTCATGTCTCTCGACCCGACCGGTGACGGCCGCAAACGCTGGATGACCCGCTGGAAGGCCGCGCTGAACGCCTTCGAGATCACCTTCGACGGCCGACTCTCCGCCGGCCGCCGCTAACTCAACCCAACCGAGTTACACCGTTCACTGGACAGACCCGACCAACGCCGCGCTGCGGCTGTGCTGGACGTGCCAGGGTTCGATCGGCGAGAAGGCTGGCTCGGAGCTGGAGCTGCGGAGAAGGCTGGCCCTGACCAGTTGGAGTGCCCGCAGTGCGCGGCCGATCGGCAGGTGGAGGAGATGGGCCCGCTGCCGCTCGCCCCGACGAAGCGGGAGCTGGTCGAGGCGCCGGCGTGTTCGCTGGTCGATCAGCGGCAGGTGGTTAGGCGGGGGTCCCCGGGATGCGCGTGGTCCCGTCGTCGGTGATGACGAGGATGTCGCCGTCCTCGTTACCGGCGCAGTCCGGGCAGCAGTCCTCCGGCGCTGGCAGGCCGGCCTCGTATGGTCGGGTGCGAGCAGAAGCCCGAGTGCCCAGACGCACGCTGTGCCGCGCTCCTCCACGGTCAGCTGCTCGCAGGTTCCGTAGACGACGTCGGTCGGGTGGCCGAACACCTGCTGGTAGACCTTCGCCATGCGGTTGAACGCGGCGGAGTCGGGACCGTTGTACTCCAGAAGTTCGTCCGGGAACCCGCCGTAGGTCTCGCTCATGATCAGGCACACCCAGCCTGCTAGGCAGGCGGTGGCCGCCGCGTCACGGGCGACGCGTCCCAGCAGCTCCCGCAGGCACTCATGGCAGTCGTCGATCGCCGCGTCGTACAGCGAGGCCACCGCGGCAGCGTCCGCCCGCTTCTCAGCGTCGTCGAGCGGGACCGAGAACCTCCGTACCCCGTCCCGACTGTGGTCGTGCGCGTGGTCCGTCTGCATCGGCATTCTCCTCGTCTCGAAGCCTGCCGCAAGCCTCCATCAACTGCCCCTTCTCCGTGGCGCCTTCCGGGACAAGTCCACCTGGCGGGGGATGAGGCCATCGAGTGCTCGACGTGCGTGCAGGCCCGCGCCGTGAAGGACTTGGGCCCGCTGATGCTGCCGGTCCCGTCCAAGCGTGAGCTGGTGGCTGCGCTGGTCTCCGCCCTGGACGAACCTGCACCTCGTCGAGGAGCGCGGCATGTGGGTCGTGCGGCTGCCCCGCGCCCTCGCGTGGGAGGCGAGCTGTTCGGCGTGGCATGCTGCTTGGCATGGTCGACACTCCTGATTTCGACGCCTCGGGCGGGACGTGGTCGTTCGCGACCGCACGTGAGCCGGCCGAGTTCCCTGCGGTCGAGGTCGAAGGCGTGCCCGGTGTCGAGCACGCCGGGGGAGCGGGCCGTACCCTGTGCGGGATCCGCGGCCGGTACCTGAAGCTCTTCCTGCACCACTTCCAGCCGCGGGCATTGGCCTCGTGCCGCAAGTGTCGAGCGCTGGCCGAGGGGGCGCCGTCCCAGCCATGCGGGCAGGAACGCCTGCACGACCTGCTTCTCCAGGAAGCCGAAGACGGGCCGCTGCGTACGGACCTGCTCGCCGCGCTGCGCCGGGGTGCGCGGATCGCGATCTGGATCACCGGCCCGGCAAAGGACCTCACCCGCTTCCACTCGCGGATCGACCGGATGACGGAGGCGGCCGGCCCGGCCGCCGAGGCGCTCGCAGCGGCCAAAACCTCCATCACACTGGTCCGTGTCGAGGACACGGACCGGCACTACCTCGTTGTCCTGTCGCCAGACGGCCGCGCCCGCATCGCGCGCGGAGCGGTGGCTGGCTCTCCTGCGGCTTAGCCCCTCCTCCGACAACACCAATCCTGCGGGGCGCTGCCGCTTCGTCCGGTCCGCGCGACCAACGCTGCGCTGCGCCCGTGCTGGACGTGCCGGGGCTCGATCGGGGGGAAGGAGGGCGCGGGGCTGGAGCTGCGGGAGAAGGCCGGCCCGGATCCGTTGGAGTGCCCCGAGTGCGTACAGGACCGCGCCGCGAAGGACTTGGGCCCGCTGGTGCTGCCGGTCCCGACCAGGCGCGAGCTGGTGGCCGCGTTGGTCTCCACTCCGGACGATCCGTGGTGGGAGGACCGTGTGGTGCACGCCAAGCTCTACCCGGCGAGGGGCCGCTGGGTGTGACCTGTTGTGTTGTGGGGTGTGGAACGGCCCCAAATGCCGGGTTGTCTGGACCTTTGGTTGGGCGGGTCGAGGTGTCCTGGAGGTGCTGTCGGGTGGCTGGTTTGGTGACTGTGTGTGGTGTTGGGTGGGGTCGGGGGTCGGGTCGTCCTGTTCGGTGGGTGGGCTCGGTGTTGTTGGTCTTGTTTTCGGGGTGAATTCCGCCGGGTATTCGGTGCTGCTGCTTTTATGGATTCGCTGCCTGCGGTGGTCTGAATTTGGGTTGGGATTGTGGTTGGCGGGGTGGTGGCGGGGGTTGGTGTTCGGTTTCGTCCGGGGGTGGAGCCGCTGGGCCCCGCCCCGTACGGGTCGTTCCGGCCGGGCTGCGCCGTCTGCTCGCCTTGCCGCGTTGCCGTCGCCGTCCCGCCGTCCAGGCCGCGTCGCCGTCGGGGTCATGCCCGCCTTGCTGTGCCGCTCGCTGGACAGGTGGGGGGCCGTCAGGCCGCCGTGGGGCCCCGTCCCGGGTCGGCTGGCCGTCAGGCCGTCCTGGTGGGGGAGGTGGGTCCGCGGCCGGCGAGGTGGCGGGAGGTGAGTTCGATGTCCTGGAGCTGGGCGGTGGTCAGGCGTCGGGTTTCCCAGATGACCGTGGCCAGGTCCGTGGCCCGGGTGTGGAGGGGTGGCAGGTCGTCGGGCAGGCGGATGCCGCCGAGCGCTGCGAGGTCGGGGGCGGGGATACCGACCACTCCGGCGAAGCCGGCTACCAGCTCGGGGGTCGCTTCCACGGCGCCGCGGCCGATCCCGCCGATGGTGGACGGTGACAGGTAGATCCGTCCGTCGGTGACCGCGTACAGGGCCCTGACCGTAGACGTCCAGGTGAGGTTCCGGCTGTGAGCGAGCTCCAGGAGCACCGCGCCGAAGCCCGGCTCGTACCGGTGGTGCGGCCGGTCGACCCCACCACGCCCCTCACGCCGCACCAGGGGCTGCGCCCGGATCGCGTCCAGCAGCGGTCGCCGGTTCTCGGCGGGCATGACCATCGTGTTGTAGACGACGGCGCTGATCGACCAGTTCGGGTTCCGGGTGGTCGGTGTCAGGTCGTCGGGCACCGGTTGTCCGGCGAGAACGAACAGGTCGGCGGCGTGCAGGCCGAGTGCTGGTCCGAGGTCTCGCAAGAGCCGTCCGGTCGGCGGTTGCCCGCCGAGCACGGCTTGCAGCTCTGCAGGGTCGATGCCGGCCGCTGACGCAAGCGTGGCGGAGTCGAGCGCCCGGTGGCCCGTCAGGCGCGCCAGCAGCGCGCCGAACCGTAGTAGGCCTGCCATGCCGTCAGCCTACCGACGGCCTGCAGGTGCTGGCTGTCCTGGGGCACCGTCTGGAGCTGCAGGTACCCGTGCTGGTCCGGGCCGCTGTCGGGGCCGGCCTTCTCCTGGTGGTGTGTTCGGCGGCCTGCCGTCCGGGCCGTTCGGCCCTGCTGCGCCCCGCCTTGTCGGTGGTGACGGGCAGAGTGTTGATCATGTTTATGGGATGGTGGCATGTCCGGCCGGACGAGGAGCGCGTGCAGTGGGCGCTGGAGCCGTTCGCGGCGGTGGGGCCGTTGCGCTTCGGGATGGGCGCTGACGAGGTGACGCAGGCCCTGCTCGGTGTCACCGGGGATAGCGAGCACCGTACGTGGGTCGGCGGGCGCGGCAACAATACGTGGAGGGTCTCGGAGGGCCGGTGCAGGGAGTTCGGCCTGCATCTTTACTACCGGGACGGCCGGCTGTCCGGTATCGCGGTCGACGCGTTGCGCGGGCCGCAGGTCACCGCCGACGGCACCGCGCTCGTAGGCCGGGTGCCTTCCGCGCTGGAACAGTGGATGTGCGAGCGCGCCGAGACTCGGCCCGATGAGCTCGCCTACATGAGCGCGGGCGTGCCCTCCTCGAAGTCCCTCGGCGTCGTGATCAACGTCCAACGGGAGGGCGACCACCTCCTGACCCGGCCGGTGTTCTACCCCGCCGAAGCGCTCGACGACCTTCCTCACTGGCTACCGCAGAGGGCCTGGCAGATCCACGACTGACGGGACAGCCGGGCTGCGCCCCGCTGTCCCGCTGCGTCCGACGTGGCCGTCGTGCTCGTGCCTGTCCTGGTGGTGTCCCGCCCGAGGTCAGTGCCGACGACGGCTAGGAGTCGGCGGTCCTGGCGGTTGTCCTGCCCACCGTGCCCGAGCCCGCCGTGGTGGTATCCCTGCCCGCCAGCGCCTGCCCGCGGCCCGGCCCTGGTCGGCCGCCAGGCCGTCCTGCTGCGCCCGACGTGGCCGTCCCGGCCTGCCGTGTCCGCGCCCGCCCTGGTGGTGTCCCGCTCGCGGCCGGGGCTGCCCGTTGCTGAGCCCTGGTGGCTGCCCTGGTCCGGTGTTCGGTTTGGTGTCGCTGCTTCGGGAATTGTCCGGGTGATGCTGGGCGGGATTTCCTGGGTGGTCGGGAAGGGCGGTCGCCGTGTCGGTCTGGGAGGGCCGTAGGCCCCTTTTCGAGGTGTCCGAACTCGATTCCTTGTCGCTGTGCCTCCGAGTGGGTTCGGATTGCCGCTCGAAATGGAGTTGGAGGGAATTCCTATTCCCGCCGCTGGTGCGGCCTGATAGAGCCGTGATGGACGGTCTCCATGAGGTTGTCCGTTCGTCTCTAGCGTCCGCCAGGGGATTGTAGAATGGATCTGTGTGAAAGCCATTTAAGCGCCTCCGAAAACGCTGCCGGATTCGCTTCGGAATCCGTCCGGGGGTCTGTGGTTGAGGGCCCGTCAGGGGCCGCTGTGAGTGGGTGGGGTGGTGTCAGCAGGGTGGTCAGCAGCGCCTGAAATTAGAAGGGAGGGCTGCTGATCTCGGCCTTTGCTTGGAGACGCCACAGACCCTGGCTGTCATGAGGTGACCATCTCGCTGTCATGACACGCTGATTGTGCCTAGCACACCAGAACCGTGGCTGACACGAGGATGCTCGTTCCTGTGCGGCTTGCTGTGTTTGGGGAGTGGGCTGGTACCCATGACCGCTGCGCCTCTGTCCGTGTCGTCCGACCCCGTCCCGGTGGCTGCTCCAGTGCCCGGGCCGCAGGACCCGCTGGTGTCCCGTTCGGGGGAGCGGGCGCTGAAGCGGCGGGTGGTGATGCGGCGGCTGCTCGCGGTGGACGAGGCCGGGCAGTTGTCGTCGGTGCATGTGCGGATCGCCGCCGAGTCGGCTGGGGTGTCGGTGCGGACGGTGTGGAACTGGCTGGCCATCGCCCGGCGGTCGGGTCGTGTGGAGGCGGTCTCGCGTCGTCGCGGCTTCGCCGTCACGGACGAGTTGTGGGCCCGGCTCGGCGAGCTGGGCGGGAATGTGGCGGCGCTGCACCGCGAGCTGACCGGACAGGCCGCTTGCGGGCCGGGCCAGGAGTCCGCGGGACCGGTGCCGTCGTTGGGGACGCTGCACCGCGCGGTGCGCCGGGAACAGCGGGCTGGCCGTGTTCTGCAGGGTGTGCGGCCTGGGCGTGGCCGGGTGGAGTCGGCGGTGTATGACCGGGCGCTCGCGGAGCTGGCGTTGCCGGGCACGGTCGACATGGCCGGCCAGGCCACACCGGTTGCCGATCCCGTTCCGGCGGTCGTGCCCGATGGCTCTGTCGGGGCCGTTCCGTTGGGGGTGCGGTTGTACGTGCCCGGCGCCCACGTGGTCGCGACGCGCCAGCTGGGCGAGGTGACGGAGGCGCTCGGGCACACGGTCGCCGCGCGGGGGATCGCCTGCGTCTACGGGGATGCGGGGCAGGGCAAGACGGTCGCGGTCCACCAGGCTCTGGGCCTGCTGCCACGCCGTGTGCCGGTCCGTCAGGCGCAGGTGGCGGTGAAGCCGGCCCTGCCGCAGCTGCGCGCCGCGCTGCTGACCGCCTTCGGCCTGCCGGCGACCGCGCTGACGAACCGCACGGATGCGGCCGACCGCGCGCTCATCGACGCGTTCAGCTCCCCTGGGGTGCTGTTGATCGACGACGTGCAGCGCATCGCCGCCCCGGAGCTGGACTACTTGCGTCTGCTGGCCGACGCCCCGACCACCCGGACCTCGCTGGTGCTGTGCGGGGCCGGCGCCGAGCGCACGCTGGCCCGGGCCCCGGCCCTGGCTTCGCGAGTGCTGACCTGGCAGCACGTCCCGCGCCTGGAGGCCTCCCAGGTCCCTACGGTGCTGCGCCTGTTCCACCCGCTGTGGGACGCGGCGGCCGACGCCGACCTGCTGCACGCGGACGAGACCTGTGCGCGGGGGAACTTCCGGACCTGGGCGAAGATCACTTCCCACGCCTATGCGGCGCTGGACCAGCGCCCCGGCACCGGTGCCGATGGCCCGCTGCTGTCCAGGGCGTGTTCCCGGCTCGGCCCCAACCCCTGACCCCGGCCGCCACCGCGCTGCCGTGCCGACCGCCACGCTGCGGAAAGGACACCGGTGAACACCTCCACCCCCGACGCCACCGCCACCGTCGCGGCCCCCGCGCCGGACAGGACCGAGCCCGCCCTGGACGCCGTGTCGTTGAAGGCCTTGCGCGCTCCCGCGGTGCGTCGTCTGCTCGCTCTGCGTGCCGAGGGCCGGCTCACCCGCGCGCACGTCCACACCACGGCGCAGTGCCTGGCGGTCTCGGAGCGGACGGTGTGGCGGTGGCTGGCCGACGCCACCGTCACGCCCGCCAGCGCGGACGATCCCGGGGCTCGCCGCACCGACCGGTTCGAGATCACGCCCGAGGTCCGGGTGCTGTTGGCCTACTGGCGCGGCAACGCCTCCGCGGTCCACCGCGAGCTTGTCGCCCGCGCCCACTCGCCCACCGGAGCCGACAACGCGGCCAGCGGAGCCGAGAACGCGTCCGGCGGGGCCACCCCGCCGGCATTCCCGCCCCGGCCGGCTCGCCCGGCGGTTCCGGGCGGCGCACCACCGACCGCGGTCCCGGCGTTGGAGCGGTTGCCGTCGCTCGCGACGTTCCTGCGCGCGGTGCGTCGTGATCTGACGGCGGGGGAGCGGGCCGGGTACCGCAATGGCCCTGAGGCGGCCCGGGCGCTGGACGTGTTCGGCAAACGCCCCCGTACCTGGCGCAACCACGTCTGGGAGGGCGACCACGTCCAGGCCCCGCTGCGCGTGCACGCGGACGGACAGTTGGTGCGCCCGTACGTCACGTGGTTCATCGACTGCGCGACGAAAGCGATCACCGGGGTGGCGGTGACCCCGGGAGTCCCGTCGCGCGCCTCGATCCTGGCGGCGCTGCGCTCCGCGGTCCTGCGCGTCGGCCCGTACGGGCCGGTCGGGGGCCGGCCGGAGACGGTGCGGATCGACCGCGGCAAGGACTTCCTCTCCCACACCGTCACCGCGGCGTTCGACGCGCTGGGCACGACCGTGGACGACCTGCCCGCCTACAGCCCCCACCTGAAGGGCAGCATCGAGCACCTGAACCGCAGCGCGGCCAGGATGCTGTTCGCTGCCCTGCCCGGCTACCGCACCAAGCAGCCCCGCCGCCGCCCCGACCGCCTCCCCACCGCCCCCGTCCTGTCCTTCGAGGACTTCACCTCCGAAGTCCTGGCCTGGGTCACCTGGTGGAACACCGAACACCACCCGCAGGGCCTGAACGGACACACCCCGCTCCAGGCCTGGCAGCAGGACCCGACACCGCTCACCGACATCCCGCCCACGGACCTGTGGTCGTTCACCCTCGAAGACGACGGCCGCACCCGCGTCATCACCAGCCACGGTGTGCGCTTCCAGAACCGCGATTACCTCGCCGACTGGATGACCGGCCAGGCCGGCCGCGAGGTCAGGGCCCGGTTCATGCCCCACCACACCCACGAGATCGAAATCTGTGACCCCGCCGGCCGCCGCCTGGGCACCGCCCACCTGGCCGATGAAGCGACTCCCGAACAACTCGGCGCGCTGCGCCGCGCCCGCACCCGGCGCGCCCAGCGCCTGCGGGCCGAAGCCAAGGCCGCCGAGCAACTGCGTCACCAGCGCTTCGCCCCCGCCACCACCCCGACCGCACCACGCCGCCTGCATGCCGCCACCGCCACCGAGGTGGCCCGGGAGCTGTCTCGCCACCACGAGAGCGGCCTCGCCGCGCTGGCCCTGCCCGACCTGATCCCGCCCGCCCCACCACCCGCCGACTGGCCCACCCCCGCCACCGTGAGAACCGCGCCCCGGCCCACCCCGCCCCCCGGCCCACCAGGACAGGACGCCCCGTGACCCGCCGCCTGCCACCCGCACCCACCGACCAGTACGTCACCCTGCCCCAGGCCCGCCTCGTGGCCACCCGCGCGCTGCTCACCGTGCGGGAGAACCTCGCCGACACCATCGCCGCCCGCGCCATGATGTGCATCCACGGCGGCGCCGGCTTCGGCAAGACCGTCGCGGTGACCAGCTGCCTGCGCGAACTCGAACCCGGCGAAGAGATCCACCGCATCACCTTCCACGCACGCCCCACCACCCGCGCCGTGCGCCACGAACTGTTCACCAGCCTCGGACTACCAGGCCAGCCCCCGCGCTACGCCAGTGAGTTCGACCACCTCCTCAAGACCGCCCTCGCCGCCCACCCCCGCACCCTCGTCCTGGACGAGGCCCAATGGCTCTCCAGCGACCAGCTGGAGTACATCCGCTACCTCTGGGACGACCCCTACACCCAGCTCGCCGTCGTCTTCGTCGGCGGAGAAGGCTGCTACCAGACCCTGCGCAAGGAACCGATGCTCTCCTCCAGGATCTTCATCTGGCAGCGCCTCGCCCGCCTCACCTCCGACGAGGTTCTGGACGTCATCCCGCTCTACCACCCCCTCTGGGCCGAAGCCGACCCCGCCGACATCGCCTTCGCCGACCAGCACGCAGCCCACGGCAACTTCCGCAACTGGGCCCGCCTGACCGCCCACACCCACACAGCCCTCCAACGCACCGGCCGCACCCGCGTCGACCAGGAAGTGCTCCGATGGGCCTTCAGCCGCCTTGGCCCAACCGGCTGACCAGCTCCGCCCGTTGCGACCCCGGGCCACGCTCGCTCAGGACCGGGCCCTGTGTACCCGCCGCCTCGACACTGGCTGGTGCCCACGTCAGCGGGGGAGTGAGGGGTCATTCCCACCACCCATCGACCTCCAGATCACAGTGGTAGCAGTCCATTGAGGCACTGTCGGCTAGGTCGAAGTGCAGCCTTGGATTCGCCCGGTGCATGGCCCGCTCGACGGTCTCGCACCCGCCGGCACAGCGTTCGCCCTCAGCGACCGGCTCACGTCGTAGCGGATGCGCCGTGCACTTCGTGTACCGGCGAAGTGGGTCATGGTCGACCGGATCGGTGCACCCATTGGGACACGGCCAGTTCTGCGCCGCAGCAGGGGTGCAGCGGACACAGTCCCCCGGAACTCGCTGGTGCGGGCATTGGGGACTGGGAGGAAAGTCCCGGCCGTTGCGCGGGCAGATGAGCCCGAGGTCCCGGTAACGGGTGTAGAGGTTGCGCGCGCAGTTGTAGCAGTTCCCTTTCAGGTACCACTGCGGCTCCTCGGCGCCGACCCGTGCCTGCACAGGCAGTTTCCTCTTGCAGATCGTCGTCAGGCCGTCGAATGTGAAGTGCCTGGTCTGCGTGCTCCACCAGGTGATCCGGATCGGCTGGTTATCAGTCGTCACAGTCACAGCGCTCTCTTTTCGCGTATCCACCGCGGGCGCCCCGGCGGACGTCCCCTGCCATGTCAAACGATCACGGCCCCGATCCGATCCGGCAGGCGCTCGGCGACCTCACGCTGTACGGCCTGGTCGCCTCCGACGGCAACACCAAGGACCGGCACAAGACCTGGCGGCTGGAGGGCACGGCTGGACTAGAGGCGGCCAGTCAGGTCCTCGGCCTGCCCCGCTCTGACATGGGCGGCACCGCTCGGGGAGAGCGTGGACTACCCGAGGGGCCGGACACCGGCCGAGATGGTCGCGGACCTGGAGCCGGTGGTGGCGGTCCTGGACCTGGACGGCCCGGTGGTACGGGCCGCGGCCACCGGCCTGGCCCTGAACCGGCGGCAGGCCAGTACCGAGGCAGTGCTCACCGAGGTCTTCGCGCGGTGGGTCCACCTCGGGGTCCCGCTCTAGAGCGCAGCAGTGCCCTGCGCCGTGCCGGACGGTAGGTCGTCCGGTCGGTTCGGCGACGGTCGGGTTCTCCTTGGAGGCCGGCGGCTGGTCGGCCTCCGCGTCGTGCACCTAGGCGGTTGCCGCCCCGCCCGGCGTCCGGCTCGCCTGAGGCCCACCCCGGTCTGCTGCTGCACCGGGTCGTTGCTGGGCTTGCCAGGGCGCCTCGTCCCGGCGTGGTCGTTCCGGCGGTTGTCGGGCTCCGGCGTCGGCTGCCGGCTTCGCAGTCGGGCCGTCCTGCCCCCGCTGCCGGCCTCGTCGTCGGGTTGCCGTCCGGCTCGCCCCGGTGACGTCCCGTCCCGTCCGCGCCGGTGCCGTCGTTGTAACCGCGGTCCGCCGTGCTGAGCGCGGTCGCCGCCGGGTGGTCACCCATGGTCCCCGGTCGCCGCGACCGCTTGCTGTGCCGCGTCACCGGCCGACCCGCGCGGCCGACATCGCCGTTGCCCCGGACCTCGGGTCGTGCCCGTTGTTCATCCTTGACCTACGTCCCGGCCTGCCGCCTGCCGTCCGGCCTGTCGCCTTGGCGTCGCCGCTGCTGTCCCGGTGTCGCGGTCCGGCTCGGCCCGGTCTGTTCGCCGGGCCGGGCAGCGGTTGTTCGCGGCGGGGCCGGCACACGGTGGAGGCCTGTTCGTGGTGTTCCGTCACTGTCCCGCTGTGACGGAACCTGCTGGGCCCGTGCCCGCCCACTGCGCCCGCCGCCGGGCGGCGCCCGCTGTGAGGGCGGGACGCCGGGTGGGCTCGGGGTTGGGCCCTTCGGGGCTGCTCCGCGCGGGGTCGGCGGTGCGGCCGGGGCTGTGCCGGGGGCGTCACCGGGAGGGGGTGAGGCGACCCCTGCCGCGTGGGGCGCCTTGGCGGGCCCGGCGCCGTGCGGGGTCGAGTCCTGAGTGTCCGTTCTCGGTGAACTTGGCGAAGGCCGACGCTGTGACCTGCGGTCCGCCATCTTCGACGAGACGACGCGTCACCCGACAGCTCAGTGATCATGGCGGTTGTCTGGACCGTTGGAGTCTCTGAGCTCCGGTTCGCCATGTTGAGTGCGGTGTTCGCCGCCTTCACCGAGACCGGACACCCGCCGTCGCCCTCACGGTCACGCACCACCGGGTAGGTTTCGCCCCGCCAACGCGCGACTTCCGCCCCGCCCGAACTCCCAACCGCAGGTCAGAGCCGCTACGCCGCCTACGAGGCGGGCTCGGATCTAGAAGAAGCTGTGAGCAGTCCTCCACGGTCTGGAGTTCGGACCGTGGAGGTGGTGGTTCTGCCCGATCGGATGCGATCAGAACCGCTTTCGGGACAGGCTCCGGCGCCTGTGGGCCGGGCTCTGTTCGGGGAGTGATCGGACTGGCTGGTTTCGGCGGCAGCGGGGGCCGGGGCACGAGCGGTTCGGGGATTGAGGGTGACCTCAATGTACCCGTGCCCAATTCCGCGTTGCCGGGGTGTGACGTCACGGCCTCCGACTCACCCGATCGGGTGAGTTCGGTGCGGATCGGCCCGTGGCGGTGCCAGAGGTTCAGACCATAGGGTTCATGACAATCACTCAGAAGTTCCCCGGGCCGGGCCGCGTGCTGGCGTTCGCGGCCACCGCCGCGGTGCTGGCTGTGACGACCACCGGCACCGCCGTGGCCGCGCCGTCCGCTCCCCGGGCGGCCGACGGACCGCACAACTACCAGGTGTTCACCAAGACGCAGCTCGGCTGGGAGCGGCCGCCCGCGCAGTCGGTCACCGTCTACCTGTGGGGCGCCGGCGGTGGCGGTGGCGGCGGGGAGGGCGGCGCCGGCGGTGGCGGTGGTGAAGGCGGAAAGAACACCGGCTATCCCGGCAGCGGTGGCGGTGGCGGGGCCAGCGGCGCGGGCGGCGGTGGCGGACAGGGCGGCCACTTCGTCAAGTGCACCCTCAACCTGGGCAACTTCTACAACTTCAACGTCGTCGTCGGCCGCGGGGGCGATGGCGGCAAGGGCGGCTCCAGCGGTTCCGGCGGCTCGGGCGGTTGGGCCTTCGGCGGGAACGGCTCGGACGGGAGCTACGGCCGGCCCGGCAGCACCGGCCGGGGCCAGGACTTCGAGGCTGAGCTGGGCAGCGGCCTGAGCCCCGTCGGCGGGGACTGGGACACCGTCAGCAAGTCGAGCGCGGGAACTCCCGGCGGGAGTGGTGGCGCCAGCAGCGGCGACTCCGGCGGCGGGCAGGGCGGCAACGAGAACACGACGACCGGCGGCAAGGCCAGGGGCGGCAGCCCGGGCGGCACCAACGGGGCGTTCCTGTCGTCCTGCGGCGACGCCCACCCCTGGCCGGGTCAGCCTCCGATCGGCTCCGCAGGGGCCTCCGGGGCGGCTGGCACTGCGGGAGCGAACGGAGGCGACGCGGGCTACAAGGGCGCCCCCGGCCTGGGCGGGAAGACCAACGCGAACGCCGGCCAGGGCGGCGCCGGCGGAGCGTCGGCCGGCCCTCTCTCGATCACCCTCCCGGACGGGAGCACCTACCCCGTCCCGGCCGGGGTGGGCGTCGGCGGCCGTGGCGGCCAGGGCGGCAACGGAGGCGATGGCGGAGGCGGAGGCTCCGACACCCTCATTCCCGGCCAGCGGGGCTACTCCGGACAGAACGGTCTGGACGGCAGTCGCGGCGGCGACGGCCTGGTGATCATCACCTGGTAGCACAGACCGGGCGGCACGGCGCGCGGTCCGGCTGACGGAGTCCGTTCCCCCGCCGCATGCCCGCTCCCCTTCTGCCGCCGGGGACGGTTGTGCTGTTCCCCGGCGGCTGTCCATCGGCCGGGCCCGCGCGGCCATCCGTGACCTGCCCCGATGCGGGAACGTTCCAACGGCATGGGCCGGTGGCTCGACCTGGTCGAATACGCTCTCGCGCGCGCCCCCGGGGAGGTCGCCGCACACGAGGCGTACCGCGAAATTGTCACGTGCACCCCTCGGATCGAGGTGTTCTGCAACGACCTGTAAGTCGACCCCCGGGCCCGGGCTCACGCCGACCGGACGGCCCGTTCGCAGCGCGGGCAGACGTGCCCGGCGTACTCGGGCGGGTACCAGCGCGAGCCCGGCCCGGTCGGCCGCCACGGACCGAACCGGCTGTCCATCCTCGAACCGCACCCCGGCAGCGTCAGCCAGCGTCACGTGGTGTTCCCCACCGTCCCGGTCGACGTACGCGACCTCGAACCCCCGCACCACCGCTGGCGCCCCACCGGCAACACTCCGAGCAACCGTCACGCCCCCACGATGATCAGACGCAGAGCCCCCTGTCCGCCAGCTTCGCCAACTTCACCGAGACGAGTGGTCTGTTGCTGGCCAGGCTCACCGAGACTCCGCCAAGTTCATCGAGACAGGACACTGAGTGCCTGCCGCGGCCCGGGCTACGCCGGGGCGGTTTCGTCACACAGGTCTTGGTCACGAAACCAGGTGTGACCTGTTGATGCCGATGGGCGTGAAATGGCTCCACACGCCATGTTGTCTAGACCTTTAGTCGAGTGGGCTGGGGCGCCCGGTAGGTGGTGTCGGATGGCTGGGGTGGTGACTTTGTGTGATGTCGCGTGGGGTCCGGAGGTCGGGTCGGCCCACTTGAGGATCGGTGGGGTGTTGCGGGTCTGTATTCGGGGGTGAATTCCGCCGGTAATTCGGTTGGGTTGTTTCGGCGGATCGGTTTCCGATGGTGTTCTGAATTCGGACCTGGATTGCGGGTTGGGATCGTGGTTGGCGGGGGCCGGTGTTCGGTTTCGTCCAGGGTGGAGCTGTCGGCCCCGCGCCGGCCGGGTCGTTCCGGCCTTGCTGTGCCTGGTCGGTGCCGCGCGGCTGTCCGGGTCGGGCCCGCCGTCGCCCGTGGCCGGGCCGGGCCCGCCTCGCTGCGTCCCGCCAGCCGGCCGGGCCCGCCGTCGCCGTCTCACTGTGCCGCGGTCCAGGCCGGGGGCGGCCGTCCGGGTCCCGTTGCGCCTTCGGGAGGCCTCGCTGCGCCGCCGTCGCCGTCCCGCCGTCCAGGCTGTGCGCGCCGGCTGTTCCCCTGTGCGTGGCCTGGGTGCGACGGGTGGGTGCGACTGGGTACTGGGGTGGGGCTGTGGCTGGTGTTCGGTGGTGGCCGTCTCCGGGTGGCGACGACCGGCGGGTGCCGGCGGGTGCCGGCGGTCGCGGGGAGGGCCGGCCTTCCCGGTGGTCTGGTCCTGGTGGTGGCGCCGGTCGTCCGGGGCTGTCGGCCCTGGCGGTGCGCTGACCGCCGTCCTGGTCGGCCGCCAGGCCGTCCCGCCCTGCGGGTGGGGTCCCGTTGCTTCGTCCCGGGTCCGGTGTCCGGTGGAGGGGTGTCGCGGAACATGGAGTGCAGCGGGGCAGGGTCTGGGACCCTTGCTATAGGTGACCGATTGGCACCTCTATGGAGTCGAGAGTGACTGGAGGGCGATCATGGAGATTCCCGCGCTGAAGGAAGCGGCGGCGAAGTTCAAGGAGAAGCAGGCCGCCGAGGGCGGTGAAGGCGGCGAGCAGGGCGAGGAGAAGGAGAGGTTCCACGTCGGCGGCAGCCAGTACACGACCACCGAGGCCCCTGAGGGTGAGGAACACATCGTCGTCAAGGAAGACCCGCAGGGCATCCTGGACACCGTCGACTGACGGGCCTGCCATCGAGCACGGCGGGCACCCGCGGCCGGTTGCTACCCCTGCAACCGGCACCACCGGAGGCTGCGCTCCGGGGTGCGACGTGAGGGCGTGTTGCAGCTCGTGTTGCACCGGGCCGCGCCCGTCGGCCGGCCTCGGCGGTTCCCCGCCGCTCCGGCACCCCGTCCGAGCCGCCCGGCGCCGCGCCCCGCCGTCCCGCCGTTGGGCCCCGGTCCTGGCCGCCGTCGTCCTGGTCGGCCGTCAGGCCGTCCCGCTGCGCCCGACGTGGCCGTCCCGCCCGCCGGCCTCGGCGGCCCGCCGCCGCCCGGCCGTCCCGCTGCGCCCGTCCCGGCTATGCGGTCTCAAAAGACATGCAACTTGACTGGAGTTGTGAGCTGTGGGTTTGCATATTGAATGAGACGGTGATTCTTGGTCGGTCGTGGAGCGGTCGCTGGGTGGTGGCGCGCTGGTGCGGGTTGTCGAAGTGCGCTTCGTGGTTTGGCGGGTTGGTTGAGACGTTTGGCAGATCGACTGAGACTTCCTGCATGAGTGGCTCGGGAGGGGCCTGTCCGTGGCGTGGGCCTGACGCGGTGTGGGGTCTTGGCCGGGGGGTTGGGCCGCGGTTGTTCGTGGTCCCCGGTGTCGGCCGCGGCTGTGGCGCCGTCGGCCGGCGGGGCGTGGACCGTTCGGCGCGGCGCGGGGTGTGGATCGCGTGGGTGTGCCGGGTCGGGTCCCGGAGTGCCTCGGGTGCGTGGCGACGGGGACGTCGCGGGCGGCCCGGAAGCCGACCTGGGGCCGGGTTGGGCCGGTCTGGGCGGTGAAGGTGCGGCTCAGTCGCTTTCGGGGGCGTCTGGGTCGTCGGTGGGGTGGGGGATGTCGAGGTAGTTGGCGGCTTCTTTGAGGAGGTTGCCGGTGATGGCCTCGTCGCCTCCGAGGATGGCGAGTTGCGCGGCCGTCCCCGTGAGCGGGACGAGGTGTTCCATGAGGCCGTCTGTGGCGAGGTAGAGGAATTCCTCGTGGTCGAGGAGGCCTTTGGCTGGCTGTCGGTGCAGGCGGAGCAGTTCGTTGAGGGATACCAGGACTTTGACCCACTCGTCGGGGTGTTCCTTCGAGCGGCCCGGGATGCGGTTGACCCACAGGGTGGGCACCGCGCGGGGGCGGATCGTGGTGGTCTTCTCGGTGACCCGGCGCAGCGGGCTGGAGCGGGTGCGGGCCTCTCGCAGGATGTCGCTGGAGCCCAGGCCGTTCCAGAACACGGTCAGGCCGCCCAGTTCGTCGCCCAGGTGGTCGAAGTAGTCGAAGGTGGGCTGGAGGTCCGCGGGGCCGAGGCGGTCGATGCCGTCGACGAGGCAGAGTTTGGTGCGGGCGCCTCGCAGGACGTGGACGACGGGGCCGGTGAGGTCCTTCATCCGTGGCTGGGGCTGGTGATCGGTGCCTGGCCGGTATATGTCCCAGCCCAGGAACGTGGCGAGAGCGGCGGACCATTCGGCGTGACTGCCGGGGGAGAACGGGGTGTTGATGCAGACCACGGGGATGCGGTGTTCGTCGATGCCGTGCAGCTTCTCCAGGCGGCCTTGGTGGGCGAGGCCGATGTGGTGGGCCAGGAAGCGTTTTCCGGTTCCGCGGCAGTCGCTGTCGATGGCGATGTGGGCGGCGCCGCGCTGGTCTGGCTCGCGGTTGAGGAGGAGCAGGCGGTGGGCGGTCTTGAGGCCGGTGTTGATGTCGGTGGTCGGGATCTTGCCGAGGCGGCCGTGGTAGCGAACGCGGGGGTCGTCCTCGTCGACGGGGGTGCCCGCGGGGGCGCAGTCCTGCAGGTTGGGCGCGATGGTGGGATGACGCAGGCGGGCCAGCCAGCCGCATCTCGTGGTCGCGGGCCCGGTGTCCAGGGGCGGTGCGGCGGGTGGCGGGCAGACCGGGTCGGGGCCGGTGCGCGTGCGGGGGCTCAACGGTCCTCTTCCAGCCCGGTGCCCGGCCCGTCTTCGGGCTGCGGGCCGGGTGCGGGGGGCGTGTCGGGGACACTTCCGGTGTCGGGGGTGTTGAGGACGGAGGCCAGGAACTCGTCGAGGGACTGGCCGGGCTGTGGATCGGGGGCCGGGTCGGGCAGGAACAGCTCGGCGGCTGGGCGGTCCAGGTCGGGGAAGGGGTCGATGGCGTCGCGGTCCAGCGGCGGCAGGCCTTGTGCGTAGGGGCGGCGCGGCTGCGCCGCACGCTCGGTGTGCGCGTGGTCGGGGAGTGACTCCGGCCGCGGGGCGGGCGTTCGTGCCTCAAGTGGTCGTCCGCCGCCGACGTCGCGCAGCAGTTTGTCGAGGGCACGGGCGATGCCGGACTCGCCTCGCGGGGAGCCGCCGGCTGCGAGGAAGATACGGGTGGCTTCCTCCCATAGCTCCTCGGTCCACTGCTCGGTGATCAGGCGCCGGTAGATGAAGGGCACTTCCACCCACGGGTCCGAGCCGGCCGAGGCGCGGTGGTTGAACAGCCATGCCACTTCGGGCTTGTTGGGGTCGTAGTGGACCTCCCAGCGGCCCTGGCGGCCGGGGATGTTCGAGGAACCGTGGAAGGGCCTCAGCTCGTTGCCGAGGCTGTAGGTGCGGTTGTTGATCTGGAAGCCCTTGCGGGTGACACGGACCCATGCGACGGGAAGCATCTTGCGGATGTTCTGCTCGGTCAGCGTGACGGAGCGGTAGCCGCGCAGCGCGGTCAGCGCGGCGAACATCTGGTTGGGAGTCAGTTTCATCCCGGACAGGAAAGGGCTGCGCAGCGCGCTGTGTGGGGTCTGCTGCCACCTCAGGGCCACCCACTGGTCGAAGAGGTCCTGCAGCTCGGCGATGGTGAACAGGGGTTGGTGGCGCACGCGTCTGCCGCGCAGGTCGAGGCGGTGGTGGGTGTAGGTGGCCAGGTGCTGGCTGAACCCCGTCTTGCTGGCGAGCATGGCGCGTTCCACGATTGCCTTATCCACGGCGGTGCGTACGCGCGCGTCCCGTACCTCGCAGCCCAGTTCCTGGCAGGCACGGGAGAAGTTCTCGGAGACGTAGGGCGAGCCGTGGTCGACGACAACGGTCTCGGGTTTGATGACCGGCCGTGCGGCCGCGCCGGCGAAGCGCGGATCGGCTTCCAGGAGTTCCTCGAAGGGCAGGTCAGAGCCCTCCAGGAGGGTCTCGGGGGACCAGCCGGGCCGCGCCGGCAGTGGCGCGGTCGCCTGGGCGAGGAGCTGCACGGCGTCGTAGGCGCGGGTGGCGCGCCCGCCCAGCCAGCGTCCCTCGGCGGGCGTGCGACCGGTGCGGCGGGGCACGACCAGCGCGCCGATGATGCTGCGGGTGGCGACGTCGATCGCGATGGTCAGCTCCACCGGGACGATCTTCCCGTCGTCGCCCAGGGCGAGGACGTCCAGCCCGGTGGTGTCGATCTGCACCAGCTCTCCGGGCCAGCGGGCGAAGGTGGCCGGCCGGTGTCCGGGCCGGCCCGCGGCGCGAGCGGGGCCGGCCGCGTGCCGCTCAGCCGCCCGGTGCGAGCCGTCCGCGGTGATGCCGAGTTCGGCCAGACGCCGGTACAAGGTGGCACGCGCCGGCCGCAGCCGCGCACCCGCCTTCTTGTCGGTGAGTTCGTCCGCGTGGCGGGCCTCGACCGTGGCCTGAACGCGCGCGATCAGCCGGGAGAGGGTGCCCGGGGAAAGCCCGGCTTCACGTTCGGTGTCCAGGGTCTGCCACACGGCCTCGATCACCCGGGCGTCGGTGCGCCCGTGCGGGGACGGGACGCGCACAGTGCGCCTGTCGACCAGCGCCATCAGCCCGCCCCCCAGCCAGGCGCGGCACTTGCGTGCCACTGTGTAGGCCGACACCTTCCTCCCGGCCGCCTGCAGTTGCGCGGCCTTGGCCTCGTAGCGCTGCATGAGGGTGAAGCGGTCCGGGTCGAAGGCGGCCTCGGGCGCGGTGACGGCGGGCACTCCCGGGGCCTGCTGGTGCAGCACCTGTTTGACGTGCCGCTCCCACTCCAGGGCGGCCTTGCGCACATCCTTGGGCAGAGCGGCGAACTCGCCAGTTCGGCTGACCAGTTCGGTACGCGGAGCCGACCGGCCGGTGACCGCGAAGTCCGGTGCTGAGGTCAGCGCGGCCTGCAGGATGATGAGCGGGTTGCCCTCGACACTCTCGCAGGCATCCAGGAGGACCCGCTGTCCGTGGAAGGCCGTGACCGTGTAGGAGGCCCCGCGGAAGCGGACGGTGTCGCCCAGCGCGAGCGAGTCGGCACCGGCACCGGCACCGGCGGGGGAGGATGCGGTCATGGCGCCTCCTGTACGGGTGTGGCCCACGCCGTCGAGGTCGGCGTCAGCTGCCGGCTGGCATCGACGTGCAGGCGGTGCTGCCAGATCAGGTGGTAGGCGAGATCGATCCCGGTCAAGCGGGGGAGTCCGGCGGCGCGCACCGCGGCCCGGATCGGGCGGGGCGCGGTGAACGCCTGCACCAGGTGCTGGGCCTGCTGCGGGTCGCGCCCGCGCGGGTCACGGGCGGCGTAGAGCAGCTGGAGGTTGTCCAGTTCCACACCCGTCGGCGGCGCCAGCACCCGCACGTGCCAGTCGGCCTGCGCCGCGGCCTGGGCGAGCACGGCCTGCCCGGCCCGCCAACGGCCGTCGGGCTCCTCGGGCGGGATGCAGATGACCTCGCGCCGCTTCCGGCGCCAGGCGACGAACGCCGGCCGCAGCCGGGCGGGGCGCCCCCGGTCGTCGTGCCAGCGCAGTTCGAGGGGCCCGGCGCTGCGCAGGGCGACGTCCGGGTCCCGGTCCAGCAGCATCCCCACCCGCTGCTGGCGCAGGGAGGCGCAGTCCAGTCTCTGCCCGGTGGCCGACGCCCAGGCGTGTGTGACGAAGGAGGACCGGCCCGGATAGGCCACGGGCACCGCCAGCGTCGACAGCTCCTCGAAGCGCACCCTGCGCACCCGCGCGGCCGGCAGCTCGCGGTGCCGTCCGAACTGGTCGACGTAGGCGACGCTCACCTCCACCACCCGCCAACTCCCTCGGCCCGGCACACCGCTTCCACGTCCACCCTCCTCGATGCCGCCCGCTGCCCGCAGGCTGATCCCCTCCGCTCCGTCGATCGAGTGAACGCGGCCGGGTTTGGGTGACCTCGGCCTGTCCGGGACAGCGGTCACACCGGGACGGAGGTGTCCGTCCAGTCCCACGGCAGGCAGCCGCGGTCCACGAGTGATCCGGGCGCGTCGTCGCCAGCGTGTGCTTGCGTCCGAACCGGCGCGGGGCCGCCGCCCGCCGCGGCCGGCCGGTCTTCGTCGAGGTGGTGGTGGCGGGCCAGCCACTCGGCCACCGGTACGCTCCACGCCTCGACGGTGAGTCCAAGCCCGTTCGCCAGGGCCGCGGCCTCTTCCCGAAGTCGGGCCCGCGCCGCACCCCACCGTTGTACCGGGCTCGCGCTGCGGTCCAGTTCGTGGCGCAGCAGCAACCGGGCCAGGGCGACGGCCTCCGGATAGATCAGCAGCCAGGCCGTGCCCGTGCTCAGCAGCGGCAACCTCGCCCGCCGGGCCCGCTCGCGCCACGGCACGGCGGCCGGGGCGTGCCGCCACCACCATCCGGTGACCGCGAAGGCGTCCGCGAGCAGGAAGCCTCCCGTCTGCCCCCAGCGCCGCTCAAGGCGTTCACGGCGCCGATGGGCCCGGACGCACTCCGGCAGCGCACGGACGTCCACCGCCCTCGCGGGGCCGGTGCGGGCGCACTCGGTGAACCGTCCATGCCGCGCGCACAACCGCCACGGATCGGGCCAGACCAGCCACACGTCACCGCCCGCCTCCCGGGACGCCGCGCACAGCGGGCAGCACCGCACCAGGTAGCCCCCCGAGGGCACCCACGGCCAGTGCCAGCGCGCCTGACCGCCCGGCAGCAGGTGAGCCGCCCGCAGGTGCGGCATCGCCCGCTGCAGCCGAACCGGCGGCACACGCATCATCGCGCCGAGCCGTTCCAGGGCCGGACCGCTCAGATACACCTCCGCCAGGCGGGGCTCCAGAGCACGCTGTCCCTGCGGGCCCTGCCCGAGGTCGTCCAGCAGGAAGTCCACCGAGACCCCCTGCGCCGCCGCCAGGCGCCACAGCAGGGAACAGGTCGACTCCTGCGCCACGAACCGCATCGGCACGTGCGCCAGCGACGCACCCCAGGCGACATCGCCGGACCACACCCCACCACTGCTCACAACAGCTGCATATATCACGGCTCCCACCGTTGCGGCCCGAGACATCACCCCAACGAGTGCACTCCTGCCCCTGCCCGACCCGGCCGGACAAGGCACGCCCGCACACTGCACCTCACGGGCAACCGAACACATGGCCCGCCGCATTTCCAGGAGCCCCACCGTTGCTGCTCGACGCGCCCACCCGGGAACCGGCCAAGCTGGCCTCCGAGCTGCGCGCCCACCAGCGCACCGGAGCCGACAACGTCCTCAACGAGTTCGCGATGGGCCACGAGCGCGTCCTGGTCGTCATGCCATGCGGCACCGGCAAGACCCACATGGCCGTGCACATCGTCCACGAACACGCGCCCCACGGCCGCGCCCTGACCCTCGCCCCGACCCTCGAACTGCTCAACCAGACCGCCCGCGTCTGGTACACCTGCGGCCGTCCAGGCCGCTACCTGGGCCTGTGCTCGGACGAGCAGACCTCCGAGCCCATCCTGAACGAGGTGCTCACCATGACGGGCGACCCCGCCCGCCTGGCCGACCTCGTCCGCACCGCCGACGGCCCCGTCAACGTCTTCGCCACCTACGCCTCCCTGCCCAAGCTCGTCGAAGCCCACCGCGTGCACCTGCTGCCCCGCTGGGACGTCGCCGTCGTCGACGAGGCCCACCGCACCGCCGGCGCCCGCGACAAGCCCTGGGCGGCCATCCACGACAACACCGCCGTCCCCGCCCGCCACCGCCTCTACCTCACCGCCACCCCCCGCGTCTGGGACGCCGGCAGCCCCCTCACCGTCGAACCCATCGCCTCCATGGACGACATCGACCTATTCGGCCCCGTCGTCTACCGCTACTCCCTCGCCCAGGCCATCAGCGACGGGCAACTGGCCGACTACCGCATCGCCGCCATCGAGGTCTACCAGGACGACCTGCGCACCGTGCTCGCCGGCCACACCCGGGCCGGCCGCACCCCGGCCGCCGACGCAATGCGCATGACCGCCTCCCAGGTGGCCCTGTGCAAGGCACGCGAAGACCACGGCATCCGCCGCGCCGTCGCCTTCTGCCGCAGCACCGCTCAGGCCGACGTCTTCGCCGACACCCTCCCGGACACCGCCCGCCGCCTCCCCGGCAACCACGCCGAGGGCCTGTGGGCGACCAGCATCCACTCCCACCACACCCGCCGCGCCCGGCGCGCGAGCGTCGAGCGCTTCGCCCGCCCCACCACCACGCCCGCCGGCCGCCTCGCAGACCTGGACGTCCTGAGCAACGTCCGCCTCCTGACCGAAGGCGTGGACTTCCCCTTCGCCGACGCCGTGCTGTTCGTCGACCCCAAGCACAGCACCTGCGACATCATGCAGAGCGTCGGCCGAGCCCTGCGCATCACACCAGGGGCGAACAAATGCGCAACGCTGATCGTCCCCGTGTTCTTCAGCCCCGGCCAGCGCCCCGAGAACGCCGCCCGGGGCACCCCATACCACCTGCTCATGAAGGTCATGCTCGCCCTCGACACCTACGACGAACACTTCTTCCACCGCATCAGCCTCAGCAGCACCGCCCCGCTGCTCAAGCCCCCGCCGGCCAACACCGCCCGGCCCGAGCGCGCCGAGGAGATCGCACCACACCTGATGCTGCGCATCATGGAACCCGAACCCGAGGCCTGGGAGAAGGGCCTGGCGGCGGCCCAGGACTTCCACCGGCGACACGGCCACCTCGACGTGCCCAGCAACCACCTCGACGACGACGGCTTCCACCTCGGCTGCTGGCTGGGCTACCAGCGCGCCCGAAAGGCCGCCGACAACCTCCCCGCCACGCGCGTCGCCCAACTCACCGCGTGCGCGGTGACCTGGCAACACCCCCTCGACAGCACCGAAGCCCGCCTCACCCTCGCCCTCGCCTACGCAAGCGAGCACGGGCACCTGCACCCCGAGGACGACGAGACCTACCAGGGCCAGCCGCTGGGCGCCTGGCTCGCCGGACAGCGGGCCAAAGCCCGCAACGCCACCCTGCCCCGGCCCTACCGGCACGCCCTGAAAGACATCGACCCCTGGTGGAACCCCGCCTGGCCGCACAACTGGCAACGCTCATGCAGCCGCCTGCGCGCCCGCGCCCGCGAAGTCCCGCTCGCGATCCCCATCACCACCCCACCGGACGACGCCGATCCCCTCACCCACTGGCTCGACGAGCAGTACGACCTCTTCCCCACGCTGATGCACGGGCAGCAACGCCAACTCACCGCCCTGCTCCGCCACGATGTCCTCGCCCCCGCCCTGCGCCCCACCCGCGACGGCAGCCCGGCCCACACCCACGCCCAGGGACTGCGCGCCGCCCGCCGCTACTACCGCACCCACCACCACCTGCGGGTACCCCTCGGCCACCACGAGCCCACCTCCCAGGGCGACTCCTTCCCCCTGGGACGCTGGATCGCCCGGCTGCGCCGCCAGGCCGCCGACAACCTCCTGACTCGGGAGGAGGTCAGCTCCATCGAAGCCCTCCCCATGGAATGGATACCGGGACTGACCGCCCGGAATGCCCCCGCCATCCTCACCTCCGGCCCCTGATGTGAACCCGGAAACCCGGTACAAGGCGAAGCACCCGGAGCTGATCTCCTGGCTCACCCGCCAGCGCCACCTGAGCGGCCAGGGCCTGCTCGACCCGGCCCGCGTCTCGGAGCTGGACGCGCTCGGCATGATCTGGTCGAAGAACGCCAACGCCTGGGAAGGCGGCCACGCCTACGCCGCCGCCTTCCACCACCAGCACGGGCACCTGGCGATCCCGGCGACCGCGAAGCTGGACGACTACGCGGTGGGCGCCTGGATGCGCCGCCAGCGCAAGGCCGCGGGCCTCACCAAGGACCAGATCGCGAAGCTGGACGGCCTGGACGAGCTGTGGCGCCTGGAGCCGGACTGGAACCGCTCCTACCGCCGCCTGCTCACCTACCTCGCCGCCGGCGGAACCCTCAACGGCCCCGCCAACCGCACCGGCGGCGAGGCCGACCCGGCCTTCCGGCCCGGCACCTGGCTGCGCAAGCAGGACAAGGCCCGCACCGACGGCAAGCTGACCGATCACCAGACCGCGCTCCTGGACGCGCTCACCCGGCACGCCGAGACCGTCACCGGCTGACCCGTGCACACCGCCGTCCCGGCCCACACCGGGCCGGGACAGCCGTCCGAACCTTGTTCCCGACTTCCGGAGGCACCGCGCGATGACCGACACCACCCGCCCCGACCCCGCACCCGATTGGCTGGAGCTGGCCCCATGCAGCAGCCGGCCCGCGCCCGCCGGCCGGGACCTGGGCCGCCCGATCCTGGATTCCCCGCTGGTGCGCGGCGCGATGTGGCTGTGCTGGAGTGGCCACGGCGGCATCCGCACCCTCCACCAGGGCGCCGGCCTGGCCCGCGGCTGGACCGAGCGCGACGTCGACGGCCTGGACGGTTGGGTGGCCCTGGTGGAGGGCCGGGTCGTCCTCGGTGCCGAGCCGGGCACCCTGCCGGAGCCCGTCGTGCACGCTGAGGCGTGGGAGGCTGGCGCGACGCTGTACGCCGCCCTCGCCCAGCACCCCGCCGCCCGCGTTCCTTTCAGCCAGGACGAGGACGACGACCAGGGGGACGGGCTGTTCGGCGATGGCGTGGGCGAGGCGGCGCGGGGAGGAGGAGCGCTCGCCCGGGGTCTGGAGGTCGGCCCAGGGCGCGCGCGCCGGTGGGCATCGTCTCGGGCCGCACCGCGGAGCCGGCGGGGTGGGGCAGCTGCTGGGCGAGGCGGGCGGCGACTGTGTCCAGGCCGTGGTCGCGGCGCAGATCGGCGAGTTCGCCGAGGTCCCAGCAGGCGGTGCCGGTGATGGACATGCGCGGCCTGCGCCGAGTGACGGAGCCGCGCGCGAGGAGCAGGACGGTGGTGCCGGGGGAGAGGTCGCCCAGCCGGTGCGCGTCCACGGTGCCCGGTTCGCGCAGCAGCTGCAGATGGTGCTCCATCAGGTGGCTGGTGACGTCCACACCGAGGACCTGCAGCTCGGCACTCAGCTTCTCGATCTCGGTCATCTCCGGCAGGCCGCTCGGGGTGGCACCGCCGACAGTGGCCGCGCCGGCGGCGGAGTCGAGGGGGAGCTGACCCGTCAGGACCCGGCGACGCGCCGCCGACGGGCCGCCCCAGATCGAACGCGCCGCCCGGCAGCGAGTCGAGCCTCTGCGGCCGAGCGGCAGAAGGCGGAGGCCAGATCCCCCGTCAGCGAGCTCCGACCGCCTCGTTGAAGGGACGTCAATTATAAAAGTGGCGCTTCTCAGAACAATCATCGCCGTCCCAGTGCTCGGCGCACACCTCGGTCCACGCGGATGCGGGAAGATCATGGCCAGGCTCTTCCACATATTGGTTGATGTAGAGGCTCTGGTGAGGGTCTACGTGGAAGGTAACCGGATCATACCCAGCCACTCCGATATTCAGATGAGCCGAGTTGTCGTCGTCACTTGTGAGCGTCCCCCAGATGTGAAATCCGCCGGCACCCGGGCCGGACGAGTAAAATCCATACCCCTCCGCATGCCATTTGACATGACCGCCATCCGTTGTCTGGTCATAACCGCCGCCCGCGAACACCGGAGCAACAGGAATGGCCACAAGGGCCACAGCGGAAACCGCTAAAGCCAACACCGACTTACCGCAACGCATACAACCTCCTCTCCAGAAGCCGCACTTCTGCTTGGCACCGTGGCCAACCCCAAGGTCGACGAGTGCGAAGTCCTGGCCGCGTTGATCGAGACCGAACCCGACTTCGCGCGCGAGCGACCCGGCCTGCTGATCCTTGCCGACAAGGGCTACGTCTCCGTCGAACTCGACCGCTTCCTCGACCAGTACGGCATCCAACTGCTGCGGCCGTCCTACCGGACCAGTGCACCACGCCCCGGCGAGCACCTACTGCAGTCCGTCCGCCAGCTGATCGAGTCCGTCAACGACACCCTCAAGGGCCAACTCGGACTCGAACAGCACGGCGGACGGACCATCGAGGGCGTCGGCACCCGCGTCGGCCAGCGGCTACTGACGATGACCTGCGCGATCTGGCACAACCGGACCACCGGACAACCCGTCACCCGCTCACTGATCGCCTACGGCCACTGACCGACTTCGGAACTACTCGTCTAGCACCCGTACCAGGGCTGGGATTGCAGCGAACTCACCTGATAGCCGAACTGCCCGAGGTTCCCAATGGAGCCCTTCAGTGGCTCATGGGGTACCTCTCGGAAATCTCCGTTATAGTTCGCGTCGGCATAGATACACCATGTGTCAGTCGTACGGTTCCAGGCCGACAGCACGTGATCATTCAGGCCGCCAGCCAATTCATTCAAGTCCCTGGCCTCCACTGCGAAGGAGAGACGGGCGCCCTGGCCGTTCTCGTCGTGCCAGATACAGAATCTCCCCTGGGGGCAGTCGTTGTAGTCCAGGGGTGTCGCCTGTGATGGAGCGGCCGACATGAAGGCAATAGCGGTGGCGAATGAGATCAAGGTTCCGGCGATGCGCATGCCCATCCTCTTTGTCCGTTCAGTGCTCGCTACGTAAAGCACTGGCTTTAGCACACGGTAGCCGACCGCATACATTCTGTCGCGCGCATCGTCGCCTGACTGCCGCTGCCGAGTGCCACCCTGAACCGGCTCGCCGATCTGATACGCGACCATCTGAAGAAGACCTGTTCCGGGTGGTGGGCGCAGCCCGCCGGGAAGATCGCCAGGATCGTGCCAGCGGTGCCGCGCTGAGCGGGCCGCCGCACCGGACGCGGCGGCGGGGAGTCTCGCCCCAGTCCGCACCGGCCCGCACCCGTAGTTCGGTCCGGCCGGGCCGGCGGAGAGTTGGCGCGCAGAGCAGGAGCGGAGACCAGATCCCGGCAACCCGAGCTGCGCGCCGACGGCGTGACGGGGTGTCCGCTGCGCGGTGGCCCGACGGCCCCGCTTCGCGGCGCTATCGGCCGGGAGGAGGAGCGAGGAGGAGGGCGGCCGGGACGTCCTGTGGCAGGCTCCGGAGATCGGCCTGCCGGTGCTGATGGCCGAGGTCGACCGCTCCACCGTGTCGCTGCGCGGCCTGGCCGCGAAGCTGTCCGCCTATCGCGAGCTGTTCCGGGTCAAGGCCAAGGACAGCGATCCCGTGCTCGCCGGCAAAAACCCGGCCGATCAGATGGTGCACTGGTGGCGCCGGACCTGGCCCGGCCATACCCGGCCCAGCTGGTGCCAGCCGCGCGTGGTGGGGAAGCGGGGGCGCGGGCGGCCCCGGAGGGCCGCTGAAGGAGGCGAAGACGGCTCGGCCCGCCCCGTTCCTCGAACACGGCGGGCAGGGCGCGGCCACAGGTAGCTTGGAGCGCCTTCAGCGGGCACTGCGGGGTCGGGCGGGTCAGCGCCGGTCGAGACCGAGCGTGGTGAGCCGGTGGAACTGCTCGGCTGGACAGCTTGGCCTGGCGGCTGTTGGTGTTGGAGATCCACACCCCGAGCTTCACCTCGACGCTGCCGCCGTCGGCCACCTCTTCGACGTGGGCCGCGCGAAACGGTCACCGACTCGGTCCGCTCCCGGTACTGAGCGAGTGCCATCAGGCCCCGGACGGGCCGGAGCCGGCGACTGCTCTTGCATTCTTGGGGTGCCGGTCGTGGTTCCGGGTCGGCGGCGTGGTCGGCCGGTCCGGCCGGGCGGGTGAGGACCTTCTCGGTTGGGCGACGCGGCTGCTCCGTTCGTTCTACAACCTGTCAGGGGGCGTTCCTAGCGTCCTCGGTATGACGAACCACCTGTGCATCACCACGCCGACCGTGCCCATCTCCACGCCGCTCTCCGTCGGCCGGGCCCGCAGCAGAGTCACCGTGTGGCGGTGGACGGCATGAGCCTGACCTCCGGCCTCGCCTGCCCCCGGACACCGCTGCGCCGTTTCCTGGACCGGGAGATGTCGGCGGGCCCCAAGCCGCTGCGGGAGAACTTCCGCGACCGGTACGCCGCCCGGCCCGTCCTGATGCCGCCCGAAGGGGTGGGGACCGCGATCGACCAGCGCCTGCGCCTGGCGCTTAGCTTGTTCCTTAACATCGGGCTTGATCATCGCCGCCTGCCCTGCAGGTGGGACAATTCACAACGTGATCGGATGGATGCACCACGCCCCGCGCTGGACGGTCGTGTCGGTCTGCGCCATCGCGGCCGTCCTGCTGTTCGTCGGCGCTTCTGCGCATGTCACCGACCTCCTCAGCCGCGGTCTGTACCCCTACGACTGGGCGCCGACGTGGCTCAACCTCTACTGGTCGTCCCTGGCACTGTTCGACACACTCGCCGCCGTGCTCCTGATCTGGGGCAAACGCCGAGGAAGCGACCTCGCCTGCACCATCATGGCGACCGACCTCGCCGCCAACTGGTACGCCGTCTACAGCATCCAGCACAGCAGCCTTGCCCTTCAGCCTGGCCTTCAGCGACTGGCCGTCTTCGCCGCACTCGTCCTGGGAACGGCACCGTTCATCCGACGGCATCTCACCAATTGAGACGACTGGGTCACTCGGTCAGGTGATCGCCTGACATGGGCACGGCCTTCTCGTGATCCTGAACTCTGCGACGAGATCCAGGTGGTCACGAAGAAGGCCGTGGTGATGAGTGTGCTGCAACCGATCGCGGATCGGGAGGCGTTCGCGGAACTGTCACGCTTCCGGGCGGACTTCTACGACTGCCTGTCCGCTCGGGCGGATGCCTTCTTCGAGCTGGCCGATGCGCTGCTGTGCTCGGACGCGCCTGTCAAGACGCCGGTGGAGCTGTCCCTGACAGCCGAGCACCGGCGCGGCTACGGCTCTCTCTACGGAGCCCTGAACCACGGCCGGCTCGACGCGGACCGGCTGCGCGTGCTGCTGGCTGGCCTGCCGCTGCCGCGCTTCGACGGGCGGATCGTGCTCACCGTCGACGTGTCGTCGTGGCTGCGCTCGGACGCGGCGTGCTCGCCGCAGCGGCTGTTCTGCCACGTCCACGGCCGCTCGAAGGCCGCCGCGCAGATCATCCCGGGCTGGCCGTACTCGTTCGTCGCCGCCCTCACCCCGGACCGCACCTCGTGGACCGCGGTCCTGGACGCGGTCCGGCTCGGCCCCGCCGACGACGCTGCGGCCGTCACCGCCGGCCAGCTCCGCGCCGTGGTCGAGCGTCTCATCGGCGCCAGGCAGTGGAAGGCCGGCGACCGGGACGTGCTGGTCGTGATGGACGCCGGCTACGACGTGATGCGCCTGGCCCATCTGCTGCGGGACCTGCCGGTCGAGCTGGTCGGCCGTCTGCGTTCGGACCGTGTCCTGCGGCTGCCTGCGTCCACCCGCGCCCAGTTCGCCCTGGCCAACCCGGCCGGGGGCCGCTACCCCAAGCACGGGCCCGAGTTCCGCCTGGCGAAGCCGCAGACCTGGCCTGCGCCGACGGTGGCCACGGTGAACGACACGCCCCGCTACGGCAAGGCCGAGACCACGGCGTGGGACCGGGTCCACCCCCGGCTCACCCACCGCTCCGCCTGGATCGACCTGGACGGCGAACTCCCGCTGGTCGAAGGCACCCTGATCCGGTTGAAGGTCGACCACCTGCCCGGCGACCGCGACGCACCGCCCATCTGGCTGTGGTCCTCCGCGACCGGCGCCACCCCGGCCGACGTCGACTTCGCCTGGTCCTGCTACCTGCGGAGATTCGACCTGGAGCACACGTTCCGCCTGTTCAAGCAGACGCTCGGCTGGACCCGGCCACGCTTGCGTTCACCGGAGGCGGCGGACCGCTGGACCTGGCTCGTCGTGGTCGCGCACACCCAGCTCCGCCTCGCCCTGCCGCTGGCCGCGGACCGGCGCAAGCCCTGGGAGAAGACCACCCGCCCCGGCACCGCGTTCACACCCACCCGGGTCCGCCGCGGGTTCAGGAACATCCGACCCCACCTGGGCAGTCCGGCCCGTGCACCCAAACCCTCCCGGCCGGGGCCAGGACGGCCACCCGGTTCGAAGAACCGGCACCCCGCCACCCGCCATGACGTGGGTAAAACCGTCAAACGCCCCGAGACCCTGATCGAACGCGATCAAGCCCGATGTTAAGGAACAAGCTTAGAGCCTGTTTCTGAACCTCACCGGGGTGGGTGGGTACATGTACCGGTGTGAGCAGACTCCAGTGGGCGAGCATCGTGAACCGGGCCGCCGCAATCGTCACCGGCTACGACGCGGTCGGCGGCTGCACCCTGCGCCAGGTCTACTACCGGCTGGTCGCCGAGGGCCTGATCCCGCACACCGCGCCGACCTACCGGCGGCTGTCCGCCCGCCTCGCCCAGGCCCGCCGCGACCGGGAGTTCCCCGACCTCATCGACCCGCTGCGCGAGGTGCACGCCCCACCGTCGTGGCCGGACGCCCGCGCCTTCCTGCGCGAGGCACCGGACTGGTTCGCCCTGGACCGAACGGCCGGCCAGAGCACGGCCGTGTACGCGGCCTGCGAGAAGGACACCCTCCGGGCCCAGCTCACCCGCTGGCTCCAGGACACCGGGATCCCCGTCCTCGTCGTCCGCGGATTCGGCAGCCAGAGCTACGCCCAGCTCGTCCGCGAGCGCGCCGCCCGCGACCCGCGCCCGGCCGTACTGCTCTACGCCGGCGACTTCGACGCCTCCGGTGCCGACATCGAGCGCGACTGGATTGCCCGCACCGCGTGCTGGGCCACCGTGCAGCGCGTCCTGCTCACCCACGACCAGGTCCGCGAGCACGAACTGCCCCCGGCCGAGGGGAAGGCCGGCGATCCCCGCTGGCCAACCTTCGCCCGTCAGCACGACCTCGACCCCGCCCGACCCGTCCAGTGGGAGGTCGAGGCACTCGACCCCGCCGAACTCCGGCGCCTGGTGCTCACCGCCGTCGAACCGTACATCGACCGCACCGTCCTCGCCGCCCGCATCGCCGACGAAGAACGCCAGCGCGCCCAACTGCGGACGCTCACCCGGCAGGCGATCCGTTCGCTGAACGGCCACGGTGACCGCCCAACGAACAGCGACGGTGCGTAAGCGCGCCTCGAAAGCGGCCCTGACCGGGCCCGCTCGCCGACGTCCTGCTCGCTGTCCCCGGTCGGGACGGCGCGTTGCCCGGCCGCCGCCGGGCTGGGCTTCGGTGTGTGGGCTGTGCGGGGGTCCCGGGGTGCCCGTGGGCCGGTCAGGGGCCGCAGGGAAGTAGTCGGGGTGCGGGAACGCCTGTTGTCCTGGGGGATGACCTGGGGAAACGAGGGACAACCGGGGCTACGCCGAGACAACCTCAGGAGCAACCCCAGGCACAACCTCAGAGGCAACCGCTGGAGCAACCCGCCGCTCGGCAGCGCGGTGCTGCCGCCGGACGGCCTGCTCGCCGTTGTCCTGGTCCCTGCTCACTGCCCGGCTGCGCTGTGCCGAGGTCCTGCTCGCCGGGCCGCCGTCCGGTCCGTCCGAGGCCGGTGATGAACGACATCTGGGTTGCGGTGTCTGGGCGTCGCTGAAGGGTGGTGTCGCCTTTACGCCGAAGACTGGTGTCGTAGACCGGTGAAGACGTGGGGACATCCGCTACTGCCGGCCGGGCCTCGGCGGTCCTGGTCCCTGCTCGCTGGGCTGCTGTCCGGGTCATGGGCGGGCCGCGGGCGGGCGCTGCTGCGCCGCCCGGCTGGCGGTCGTCCTGGTCCTGCCCGCTCGCCGTGGTCCTGCTCGCCGCTCGGCTGCGCTGTGCCGCTGTTCGGGGGGCCGCCCGCCGTCGTGGTCCTGTTCGCTGCCGTGGTGCCGTCGTCGGACGGCGGCCTGCTGGCCGTCCCGGCCTCGTCCGCCGCTGGCCGGGGCCGCGCCGGTGGTTGCGTCACCGTCTCCTGGTGACGGAACCACCCGAAGGCCGCCTCAGGGTGTGACCTGTTGCTCTTGCGGGGCGTGGAATGGCCCCATAGGCCAGATTGTCTGGACCTTTGGTTGTTCCTGTTGGGTGTCCGGCGATGTTGGTGTCGACCGCGAGCACGGTGACTGTGTGTGATGACTGGTGGGGTCGAGGGCCGGGCCGGCCCGCTTGGGGGCCGGTAGGGCATTGTTGGATGTGGATTCGGTGATGAATTCCGCCTGGTATTCCGTTCGGCTGTTTTTACGGATTGGTCGTCGATGGTGGTGTGAATTCGGGTCGGAATTGTGGTTGTGGGGTGATTGTTCGGTTTGGTGGGGCGGGGCTGGGTACCGCGCGGTGCCGGTCGCCGGGGAGGTGGTGCGGGCCGGTGCGGTCCGGGCCGGGCGCTGCCGTCCCGGGCCTGCTGCGTCCCTGTTCGGCCGCCGCCGTTCCGGGTCCGCCGTCCGGGATGGGTGCCGCTGTCCGGGTCGCGCCGCCGTCCGGGTGCCTGCCGCTGCCGGTCCCGGGTCCGGCGTGCTGCCCTGTCTGCCTCGCTGCGCCGTCGTTCGGGCCCGCTGCGCCGCTGTCGCCGGGCTGCCGTCCTGGTTGCCGTCTTGGGCGGCGGGGTGTGGCCGGGGCGGTGGTTGTCGGGAGGGATGGCCTTGTCGGGCGGTTTGGTCCTGGTGGTGGTGCTCGGCGGCGGGTGGCCGGCGGCCGGGTGGTGGCGTGCTGGCGGGCGGTGGCGGTGCAACGCGGGGGTGCAACGCGATGTTGCGGTGGGGTGCGACGCGGGGCTGTGTTGCGGGTCTGACCAGGCGTTATGTGGCCGAGAGCGGGGGTGGGTGGGCGCGTTGCGGCTCGTGTTGCACCGGGCTGCGCCCGTCGGCCGGCCTCGGCGGTTCCCCGCCGCCTCGCCGTCCTGCCCGCGCCGCCCGGTGCCGCGCCCCACTGCTGGGACCAGGCCCTGGCCGCCGTCCTGGTCGGCCGCCAGGCCGTTCCGCTGCGCCCGTCTCGGCCGTCCTGCCCTCCGTGTCCGGGCCCGTCCTGGTGGGCGTCGCGCCCGTCGTCGGGGCTGCCCGCTGCTGCGCCCTGGTCGGCCGTCCAGGCCGCCGTCCCGGGCCGTGCGTCGTCCTGCTGCGCCCGTGGTTGGACGGCTGGGTGGCCGTCAGGCCGCTCTGCATGGCGTTTCCGGGGTGGTGCGGGAGGCTGTTCCTGCCCGCCGTCTGGGCGGGCATCGGTATCGGGGAGGGCAGTGGCTGGTGGATGTGTGGGGGATGGCGTCGTGGTCGTCGTGGGTGGGGCTGGAGGAGGCGAGGTTGGCGGTGCCGCGTTTGCCGGGGGTGTACATGGCTCGGTCGGGGCTGGAGGACCGGGTGGTGTACGTCGGCTGCGCCGCGGAGCGGCGAGGGACGAGCCCGCGGCCGCCCCAGGGCATGAGAGGGCGGATCGCGAAGTACACCGGCGGATTGGCGTCGGGGCTGGGTGAGGCGGCGCTGGACCGCGCTCTGGCCGATCCGCACTGGCTGCGCGAGCGCCTGGTCGAAGTCGAGGCCGGCCAGCCGATGAGGGCCGCACACTGGGCCAAGGCCGCGATCGTGCGGGCTGAACTGGAGCTGTGCTGGGCGGTCACGAGCACCGGCGAGGAGGCAAGGAATCTGGAGACCCGGGTGATTGCCGTCTTGCCGCCCCTTTGGAATCGGCGCGTCCCGCCCGCCTAGCGGGGGGCAACATGGGGGCGTGTTGCGGTTCTGACCAGGTGTTATGTGGCCGGGCGCGGGGGCGGGTGGGCGTGTTGCACCTGGTGTTGTACCGGGCTGTGCCCGGTCGGTCGGCCTCGGCGGTTCCCCGCCGCCTCGCCGTCCTGCCCGCGCTGCCCGGTGCCGCGCCCCGTTGCCGGGACCGGGCCCTGGCCGTCGTCTTGGTCGGCCGTCAGGCCGTCCCGCTGCGCCCCGCGTCTCGGCCGTCCGGCCGCCGTGCCCGTGTCCGTCCTGGCCGTCCGGTGCCGCGCCCCGCTGCGCCCCACCCTGGTGGCGCCTCGGCCGTCGTCCTGGCCCGGTGTTCGGTTTGGTGTCGTCACGCAGGGGATTTCCTGGGTGACGTCGGGTGGGATTTTCTGGGTGGCCTGGAAGGGCGGTCGCCGTGTCGGCGTTGAGGGCCGTAGGCCCCTTTCCGAGGTGCCCGAATTCGATTCCCCGCCGCTGTGCCCCGGAAGGGTTTCGAATTGCCGCTATAAAGGGAGCGGGAGTGAATTCGAATTTTCGCCATGAATTCCGTCGGGTAGGGCCTGGATGGATGGTTGCCGTGATGTTGGAATGTTCGCTCTCGTGTCCGTCCAGGGATGGGCTGGACAGGGCTGTACGGCGTTCCGGAGAGCGCGTTCAGAACGCTCCCGGATTCGCTTCGGATTCCGCCCCGGAGTCTGTGGTGGAGGGCCCGCCAGGGGCCGTCGTGCGGGGCGCCGGTGAGGGTCCGCCACCGGGGTCGGGGGAGGCCCGGACCGGACTGGCGGCCCGAAGGTGCCTCCCGAGGGCCGCAGGACCTGCCCCGAGGGCGGAGGACGGGCCGCCAGCCCAGCAACTGCACGGCGAACCCGCCCCCCGAGCACCCCACCGGCCGGGACCGGGGGAGGCCCCCGGGGGTGGGGTTGCGACTGATACCCGAAGTCCGCGACACATCGTCAACGCCGAGGGCCGCAGGCCCCGGCCGGCGCCCCCGTCCGACCGGAGGGATGGGCCACTACCCGAATTCCGCGTCACATCGTCAACGCCCGCCCCCGGGCGCCCCCGCCAGCCAATCGGCCCGTAGGGCCGTGAAAACACCGGCACAACAAGACCGGAAAGCCGACCGGTTGACGGGCCGTAGGCCCGGGAGAAAGCCACCGGAAAGGCGGAGCGCAGCGACGCCCCACGCCCACCCAAACGGCGCGTGCCGCGCCCACGAATTCGCCACCGGCGAATTCCCCCCACCCCGCACCGCCCGCCGAGGCGCAGCCGAGGCCACACCACGCATGGTGACGGCGCAGCCGTCACCCCCGGCTGACGCCGCGTCAGCGGCGCCCCGGCCGCCAGGCCGGGGGTAAGGCCCTTTATCGGGCCGGAGGGCTTGCCGGGGTTCTCGCGCTGGGCCCGGTAGAGCATCTCGGTCAACGCGGCGCCCACCCCCCGGGTGACCAACACGGGCTTTTCGTCGGGCCCGAGG
>NZ_JBEZUT010000047.1:0-35384 GCF_040636595.1 Kitasatospora sp. NPDC036755 | reverse complement strand
TGCAGTGCGCCCCAGTTGGGCGCTCATCGCGGTCGACAAGGGAGAAGGCTCTCAGGCGCGGGCGCGGGCAGAGCGCATGGAGCTGCCTCCCCTTAAAGGGGCGATCCTGAGGAGGGACCTTCGGCTTCGAGCCTTGGGAGTGGTAGTTGGTACCCCTTCCAGGGGCGATGAGGGCCTGCCGAGAGCCTGTGGGTTGGCGTGTTCGCGCCCACGTTGCTACCCCTACGAGGGGACGGCGAGCGATTCCTGCGCTTGGTCTCCGTCGACCTGGAGTTGCTACCCCGGTGCGGGGCGATGAGTGGACCTGCTGTCTTGTGAAGCTACCGGCGATCCGTTACACGACCTGGCCGGTCTGGTAGGCGTGTCGGTGGGGACCGCGGACTGCGAGGAGACCGAGGTCGGGGTCGTAGTCGGCGTCGAGGATGCGGACGTTGAGGGCCTTCTCGTAGCGGCTGAGCGGGGCGGCCCAGGCCGGCATGGGGATGAGGTATTGGTCGGCGACGAGGCGTCCTTCGGCGGCAGTGCCCTGGGTGAGCGCGGTGGTGTAGGCGGCGCGGTGCTGTTCGAGGATGGCTTCGGTGCCGTCGAAGAGTTCGTCGAAGGTCTGGGCGAGGTCGGTGCGGTCGGCGAAGGGACGGCGGAAGGTGAGGAAGGCGTTGTCGAAGATGTCGCGGTGGGTGGTGACTTCGTTGTGCCAGCGCTGGCCCCAGCCGGTGGCGTAGATGGTGTTGAGCCAGACCGTCGCGTCGGCCTCGTTGATGATGCGGCTCTGGTGTTCGAGCAGGCGCTGCCAGCCGGCCTCGACCGGTTCGCGGGGGTAGATGCCGTCGGCGTACTCACCGGGCTGGTTGCGTCGGCGGGTCCAGGTCGGTGCGTGGACGATGACGTCGGCCGGCTCGCGGGCGCCGAGGCGGTTGACGCGGCCGAACCGCTGGAGGAGGGCCTCCAACGGTGCGGCGGCGGTGAACAGGACGTTGAAGTCGAGGTCGAGGCTGACCTCAATGACCTGGGTAGCGACCAGCAGCCCGGGGAGGCGGTCAGCTGCTGCGCTGGCGAATCGGGCGCGAATGTTCTGCTCGATCCGGTTGCGGTCCTGTCGGGTGAAGCGGGAGTGCAGGAGGAAGGCGCTGTCGTCGCCGTGGAGGGCCCGGCAGTGCGGGGCGAGTTCGGTGAACAGGGCCAGGGCGTGGGCGACGTTGTTGGCGACGACGAGGACGCTCTGGCCCTGGTCGAGCCGGCCGCGGATCTCGTTGGTGGTGGCCGGGTTGGTGAGGTGGTGCTGACGGACCTGCAGGCGGTGGCGGGCCGGCAGGCCGAGATCGGGGGTGTCCACGAGCGCGGGCGTCTGGGCGAGCGTGTCCTTGAAGAGGTCGGCGAGGACGTCGGGCAGGGTGGCGGAGACGACGGCGATCCGTCCGCCCAGGCGCTCCCACAGCCGGGCCGTGGCGAGGATGTAGCCGAGGCGGCGGGAGTCGTAGGCATGCAGCTCGTCCAGGATGAACACCGAGTTCGCGGCATCCACGAGCAGGCCGGCGTGGGCCGGGCCCGCCAGCGCGGCGCGGAGCAGCTGGTAGGGGGTGCCCACTCGCACGCTCTCGCGGAAAAGGCGGGTGGCCGCTGCCCGGGCCAGGGCCTTGGCGGCCTCGCTCTGCTGGCAGGGCCCGGCCTGCTCGTCTTCGTCGGGGTTGTCGGTGGAGTGGATGGCGGCGGCCAGGTGGTAGGAAGCTGCGCGGGAGTGGGCGACGCCGACCAGCTCTGGGTCGCCGAGCAGGTCGGCGAAGCGGTCGGCCATCGCGTTGATGGAGGCGAGATAGGGCAGGGTGAAGAAGACCCTGGGTACCCCGCCCGTGTGCCGGGCGAGCTCGGTGACCTGGCGGGCCGCCCAGAGCAGCACGGCCTCGGTCTTGCCGCTCCCGGTGGGCGCGCGCAGGAGCAGGTGACCGCTGGTCTCGGCCGCGCGGAGCTGGTGCTCGCGCAGTACGCGGCCCGTGGTGGCCATCTGCTCTTCGAGGGCGGGCCGGAAGCGGTGGTCGAAGGGCTGGGAGGTGTGGAGACAGCCGTGGGCGGAGGAGAGGTGGTCGGCGACCGTCACCGCTCCTTGGAGTAGGACGGCGGCCAGGCCGATGTCGGCGGCCACCCGCCGGTCCCAGCGGTTCAGCAGTTCGGTGAGGATGCCGTGCGCCGTGTCGGTGAGGCTGGTGCTGCTCAGCGTGCCGGTCTTGTGGGTGGTGGGGAGCAGGGCGCTGGCCGCGGTGGTGTGCAGCCAGCCGAGCAGCGCCGTCACCGTGTTCTCGTCGATCGGGCCGATCCGCTTCGCGAGTTCGTCCGGTGTCAGGCCGTCGTAGAGGAAGCGCAGATCGCGGCCGTTGCTGCCGGTCATGGCGCGGTGGTGGGTGGCGACACCGGCCGCCACCCACCCGAGGAGCTGCTCGTCCGGGACCAGGGCCGGTAGGAAGCCCAGGGAGACGATCTCGTGCCGTTCGCCCCAGGAGCGCACCCGGCCGAGGAGCATCTGCTGGCAGCCGTCGGGGAGTTTGCCGCCGTCGTGGTACAGCCCGCTCAGCTGGGCGGCCAGCCAGAACCGGCCGTCCAGCACGCGCTCGGCGGCCTCGATCCGGCCCACCCGCCGGGCGAGCTCGATCCCGGCCGCCAAGGTGGCCGCCAAGTGCACCGTCAGCTCTTCGGGTGGCACGGCGCCGCGGGCGCTCTTGGCCAGCAGCGTCCGCAGGGGATCGGCGCTCGTGCCCAAGATTGTCTCCTTCTTCCTTGCTGGGTCAGGCCGGGCTGACAGTGGTGGTGAAGTGGGCGCCGGGGTGGACGGGCGGCAGCAGCAGGACGGCCTGGCCGTCGGCATCCGACCAGCTGCCGGGCACCGGGGTGCTGCTGCGGGCGGTGGCGTCGTGCCGGTAGTCGCCCCAGACGGTCCGCTCCCGCCCCGGGGCCACTGCGGTCGGCAGCCGTAGCAGCGTGCCCTGGGCCTTGGGGAAGGCGGGGACGATGGCGCCGCGCTGCTCCCCCTCGGCTGGGGTGAGGACGGTGTGGTCGAGGCGGATTCCGACGAGGTCCTGGCTTCGGCCCAGCCGCAGCGGCCACACCGGCCGCCGCAGCCGGCCGCGCCACGCCTCGGCATCGTCCAGCAGCCAGAGGTGCACGGTGGCGTCGGCGAGGAACTCCCGGGTGCGCGGGACCGGGGTGGTGGCCTTCCCAGTGGCATCCAGCGGGTGGTAGGTCTCCAGGTCGACCCCGGTACCAGCGGCGTGGAAGGCCATGGCGAACCGCAGGCCGACGTCGACCTCGTCCCAGCCGCCGGCCGCCGCCGCGAGCATGCCGGCGACGGTGGATGGCGGCGGGCAGGGATGAGTGACTTGCACACCGGCATACAGGTGGTTGCGGAAGGAGACCACCGGCGCGGTCAGCGTCACCCGCAGCGCCGTGACCGAGGCGGCCGTCATGCCGCGGGGTCCTCGAACCAGGCGTCGTGCTCGCCCGCACCGATCCGGTCGGCCAGGCCGTTGAGGATCACCCGGGGGTGCCCGAAGACCACGGCGCCGCTGTCGACGAGGTCGGCGAGGTCCTTGACCGCCCTCTCACGCTGGTCGCCGAGGAACCCGGGCGCCCAGCCGACCAGCACCGGACCGTCCAGCTCGTCGCGCCACGCCTCGATCTCCTCGCGCAGCACATCGGCCTGGAAGACAGGCCGGCCGTCGTCGGCGCCGACGATCCGGGCGAACGGGTTCACCCCGCCCTTGACCGGGGCGAGCAGCACCAGCGCCGGGGCGCGGTCGCCGTAGTGGAGGGCCTGCTTCGCGCCGCCGCGCACCGCGGCGAGCGTGCGCAGCACGGTGTTCACCCGCCGCCGGCGCTCTGCCAGGGGCAGCCGCACCGCGCCGACGCTGCGCAGCACCGTCCTCTCGGCACCCGCCTTGACGGCCTCCTCCGCGGCGGCCGGGCTCAGCGCGGTACGCAGCCCCGTGCCGTCCGTCTCGAAGACGCCGACACGGGGAAGGTCCAGGAGCACGTCCCCGGCCAGGACGGCGCTGTAGAGCTCGTGGGAGTGGATCACCGGGTGCTCGCCAGGCGGAAAGTCCCGGCTCATGGTGCCGAAGTCGCTGGTGGGCCGCTGCGGGACGACCGACACGAACGTGCCGGTCGCCAGCACCGTCTCCCGGCCGTAGCTCTCCTTCTTCACCGCAACCATGTAGCCGAACAGGTCGTCGTCCATGTGCAGATCGGGGCGGCCCGCGGTGTAAGCCTGTTGCTTCGCACCGGAGCCGCTCCGGGTTACCGGCGACCGTGACTCCTGCACGGGCAGGCTGTCGCGCAGCCAGCGGCGGAACGCCTGCGCGGACACGTACGGGTGGACGTCCCGCCCGACCCGCAACTGCTTGACCTTGCCGTTGTTGTCCTCCGCCAAGCCGTTGTTCGGGGCTCCCGCCACCACATCCAGAACGATCTTGCCAACCAGGTACGTCACTGCTGCTCATCCTCCGTGTCGAACGTCAGGGCTTCGAGGTCGCGGGGATCGAGATCCTCATCGCCCGCCTCCTCCGGCTGCTCGGGCTTCCAGCCGAGCGAGTTCAGCTCCTGCAGCACACCGACCAGGAGCATGTCCCGGTGGAACCAGGCCGGGTTCTGCGAGACCGGGCTGAATAGCAGCTCGAAGCCTCGCTCGGTTACCAACGGCCCCGCTGCTCCCGCGGGCGGCTTGACGGTCCACTGCACGCCCTGGGAGGTCAGCCACCCGCGTAGCTTCGACGGGTCGCGCAGCAGGGTGCGGAAGCTCCGCAGTTGGCCGCCGGTGGTGGCGGTGTTCAGCAGCACGGCCACGTTGCGGGCGGTCCTGGCGATTTCGGCCAGGTCTTTCTCGGTCATCAGCATTACCTCGGTGGCGAAGGAGTCGAGCAGCGCGGCCAGGGCCTCGGCCCGGGAACGGTCGCACCCCAAGCGGGTCAGGGAGTTGAGGAGCCGGCCGTGGCCGGCGGCCACGATCCGGCTGGGCGTGCGGAAGACGTTGCGGGCCAAGGCCACGAGCCCGGGCGTCGACGTACTGGCGTGGGCGCGAACCAGCTCCGCGAAACCGGCACGCCGATCACCCAGCCGCTGGGTGCGGCGCAGCCACTCAGCGAGCGGCTGCTCCAGCGAGTGGGTCTCCAGCTCCTGGCCGCGGTTGTTGTTGTTGAACACCACGAGGTCGACGGCAGCGCCCATGGGGCGGCGGTGGGTGCGCAGCGCGACAAGTGCGACGACCTCCTGCGCGCCGGTCTGCCGCTTGTTGCCGTCGCCGGTGGCGGCGAGCATGCGGTTGTGGTCGACCTGCTCGACCACGGCGTGCTGGAGGAAGTCGCCGTCCCAGCTGTGCACGGCGATGGACGGGCCGCCGGTCAGGCGCACCCCGTAGGGCAGCGCGTAGAAGCTGCACAGACACGGCCAGCACAGGGCCATCCCGTCGTGGCCTCGCGGGGTGGTGTTGCGGTACGACTGGCTCTCGGCGAGCGGCACGTCGCTCTTCCCGTAGTACCCGACCGCCTGCCGTGAGCACAGCGAGCACACCGTGAGCGGCCAGCCGGACGGCGGGGGCAGAGTCCGCCACTGCTCCACCCGCTCCGCGATCTCGGCGTCGGTGCGCTTGCCATTGCTGGGGTGGTTCATCGCGGTGTTGGGGAAGAATGAGTAGCTGACCTTCAACCAGAAACCGTCCGGTGCCTTGCTGTCGCGTCCGAGCGCCGCACGCAGCGCGTCCCGGGCCATCTGCGACAGCGCCGCCTCGAACTCGGCCTCGGTGGTCTCCTCCGGAGAGCCGTCGCCGGCCAGGGCCGCGAGCGCGAACGCCCCCACCCGCTGCAAGGGGTGCGCGGTCAGCACCAGTCGGCCCTGGCCGAGATCACCGCGAGCCGGCGCGGTCATGCCGCCACCCAGCCGAACCCAGCCGAGTTCGCCTGGCCCAGGCCCCAGCTCCACAAGGCCCGCAGCGTCTCCGGCGCTCCAGACAGCTCCACCTCGACGGCCGCCCCAGGCTTGGCACCCTGCCCCACCGCGAACGACCTCTTCGGCCCCACCCAGGACACCGACTCCAAGCTGACCCCGGCGTCCAGGCCCAAGGTCTCAGCCTTGCGCCGCAGGTTCCCCTGGAAATAGCCCGCCCACTCCAGCTCCGTCGGCAGCACCCACGCCTGACGCGGACCGCGCACCCCATCCGCGCCGTAGCCGGAGCCCTTCATCACCACCGGAGTTGACGTCCGCAACACCGCCCGGCCATCCGCGAACTCCGGCGGCTCCACCAGGCCGAGGCCCGTCAGGCGCAGGGCGACCCCGCCCCAATCCAACAACTCACGCTCCGCGAACCCTGCCGCCAGCGCCTCCACGATGGCCGGCACCGGGCTGCCGAACTCGACCACCCCCCGCCCGCCCGCCGCATACCGCCCCGGCCGCCGCCGTGCGGACGAGAACACCGGCGCACCATGCCCGAACGGCGCCATCCCGTGGGGCCCCTCACCGTGCTCGTGCAACCGGCGCCCAAGCTCGGGAGCCACCCGCCCCAGCACGTCGTAGACCACCCCCCGACCAGGGGCCAGCACGCTGCCCCACGGCACCTCCTCCGCCGCCGTCACCACGGCCAGCCGCACCCTCATCCCGCACTCCAAGGCTCAAACGGCATGACAAACCAGCAAGCTGACAAACCACCAGCCGCACAGTCCAGGACCCTAAACTGCACCACTGACAGCCGTCACAAGATTGCGCACAGTCACCCCACGGCCCCGGGGCAGCACTCGATGCCCTACCGTTGAACAAGACCACCCAGCCAACGCCAACCTGCGCACCGCAGCGCCACGACGCGGCCACCAGCATCACCGGACTCCTACTGCAGAACCTGACTCACTGACCAGTCACATCCGGCGTTTGACCTGCAGCTTTACCATCGGGCCTCATCGCCCCTGGAAGGGGTAGCAACACCAGGTCGGCCCGCGTGATGCCGCCGCCGGTGACCGCCTCATCGCCCCTGGAAGGGGTAGCAACGTGACCATGGGGAAAATCAGGCGCAGCCGGGCACGGCCTCATCGCCCCTGGGAGGGGTAGCAACGGATAGACGTCGTACTCGATGTCGGCCCGGTCCATGCCTCATCGCCCCTGGGAGGGGTAGCAACAAGTCCGCCGGGGTCTTGACGGCGCGCACGAACGCGTCTCATCGCCTCTGGGAGGGGTAACAACTCGCGGGCGCCGTTGTCAGACCCGGCTGGTAAGCAGGTCTCATCGCCCCTGGGAGGGGCAGCAACCCGTAGTACGGGACGACGTGATAGGAGTCGGCGCCGGCCTCATCACCCCTGCGAGGGGTAGCAACCTGGGGAGCTTCACCCACCAGGTGATGACCGTGCCGGCCTCATCCCCCTGGGAGGGGCAGCAACTCCTACTACCCGCTGTACGTGGCCGAGGTGACGCCTGCCTCACCCCCCCGGGGAGGGGTAGCAACACGACCACGGCGGCATAGACGCCGTGAAGTGGCTCAGCCTCATCGCCCCTGGGAGGGGTGGCAACTACGAGTAGGCGAAGCACCCGTCCACGCCGCGGGTCGCCTCATCGCCCCTGGGAGGGGTAGCAACCAGTGCAGGATGCGGACCTTGTGGAGCGGGCCTGCCGCCTCATCGCCCCTGGAAGGGGTAGCAACAGGTCTACGCTGACCGCACAGTGCTCGGAGGGCCCGACCCCGTCGCCCCTGGGAGGGGTAACAACCCGACCATCCAGTCCACCCACCCGCAGGCATCCGGCGCCTCATCGCCCCTGGGAGGGGCAGCAACCGGACGGCGAGGTAGAAGCCTCCGAGGCCGATCGTCACCTCATCGCCCCTGGAAGGGGTAGCAACTACCACGGCGTGTCGTCCGTCACCGGGTCCACGTAGTCTCATCGCCACCGGATGGGTAACCATGCACTGACGGTCTATCGGATGAAATAGGCATCTCTGGACTCATTGTCCCTGGGAGGGAGAACAATTCGAGGGTGACGGACAGCAGTTCGAAGTGCTTCGCGGACTCATCGCCCTTCGGAGGGGCAACAACGTGATCAAGGGGAATGCCGCCCGCTGGCCGCGGTCGGCTGATCGCCCCTCTCGGGGGGGGTACCAATATTGTGTTCCGCGTACCCCCGCCGTTGAGCAGGTTAGCGATCAGCCGGGCATTGACCTTGCAGCAAGTCCCATAGCCCATTGGAGGGGCTGCAATGTGGTGGCGGGCACCCGACGCATGTCCAGCGCGCCGGTCCTCATCGCCCCGCAGGGGTAGCAAGGTGATGCCGTGGATGTGGGTGGCGTGGATCGGCGCTAACTCATCGCCCCTCGGAGGGGTAACAACATCTGCGCGCACCGCTGCAGGAGGTAGGAGCACGCTGTCTCATCGCCCGTTGGAGGGGTAGCAACTCGTCGGTGTACATCTCACGTTTCGCCACGGCCAGGCTCATTGCCGTGGGCAGGGGCAGCAACGTGACGATCAGGCCGTCAGCGAGCGCGACGTACCGATCTCATCATCCCTCGGAGGGGTAGCAACCACGTGCCCTCGATACAGGACTCGGACTCCCGGCTTGGTTCATTTCCCCTCGGAGGGCAGCAACTATTCGCGGTCCTTGAAAACTGGTACCAGGCGGCCCTTCGTTGCCCTCCGGGAAGACAGCAAAAAAACAACTACCCATCTCTCCTCGGAGGGGTGGCAATACTTAGGACTCGGACTCCCCCATCCATCGGGCCAACAACTCATCGCCCCTCATAGGGGTAGCAATCCCTTAAGACCCTGCCGGACGGACAGACCATGTCCGTCCCCTCGCGCTGTCGGCGACGGTTCTCCTCGAACAGATGACGGCAGCTGATCCTGCCGGACTGAACCCGTTGCCACGCCGTATCGGTTGAGCAGCCAATGTTCCGTTCAGCGGCGTTCGACGCTGAACCCGCTGTCGTGGAGAGCGGCGGTCCACACCGCCCGGTCGAACCACTTGGTGATGTCCGGCTTGAGCGTGGTGATGCTGGCCATCCGGGCTTCCCAGTCGTGGCCGGCGTCACCGCGGGCGCCTTCACATCCCGCGCAGCCGTCCTCTCCGTGGATGTGGCCGGCCATCCAGGCGTTCACCGCGACGTTGAGGATCACGCTGTAGAGGTCGCCGCCCGACTCGACGAGCGAGTCGGGCACGCCCGCGAGGATCAGGGCCAGTTCGGGGTTGTCGAGCGGAGGCATCGGCGCCTGCGCGCCCTCGGCTTCGTCCTCCTTGGCGCTTTCCACCAGCTCCTGGTACTGCTTGGCGATGGCGTCGGCGAGTGTGTCGGCGTTGAAGTACCTCCAGGCGGAGCGCACCTGGACACCCATCATCTGGGCGACCCCCCTCATCCGCTCCTCGATGATGTCCTCCACCGTCCCCGGGCGGACGGTCACTCCGCGACGGGCCAGCGCTGCCAGGGTCTCGGCCGCTGCTTCCTTGAATGCCTTCGTGTTCCTCACGCACACCAGCCTAGGTCCCGTAGAGGACTCGCCGTCGCTACCAACCGCTTGCTTCGAAGGACAGGTGCTCGACGCACGACCACGCTGGTCGCACGACGCCCTACGGCCGGGCCGCTTCAGGAGGTGTTCTCGCCGAAGCGGCCCGATCGGGTTGCCGGATCAACCAGGCGCTGTGCCTACAGCTTCAGGATCAGCGTTTCGACATTCTCCAGCTCCGCGGCACCGGCCTTCGCGGCGTCGCGGAGCGCCGTCAGCTTCTCCATCCACTGGATCCGCTGGTCGGCCGGGAGCGGCTCTTCCTCCAACTCGGCTCGCAGGTCGATCGCTTCGCCGAACCTGCCCATGAGTTCTCGGGCAGCGGATGCGGCCAACTGATAGCTGCCCTCTACCAGTTCGATGCGCGCGGCCATCTCCTGACGCAGGATGGCGAGCCGGTCCCGGGGGTCCTGCGGTGCGTGACCGTTCGCGGTGGCCGCCGTGGCGCTGGTGGCGTTGTCCTCGGCCCCAGTGCTCGCGGCCGTGGCGGCCGTGCTGCTTCCGTGGTTCGCGTTCTGAGCGAGGTCTGGCGGGAAGGTCTCGTCGAACCATGCCTTGTCTACGACGATGCCGGTGGGCTCACCGGCGAGGTCCGGGACGAGGATCATGCCGGGCACGATCGGGCTGCGCTGGGTCTCGTCCTTCTCCGCGCGCTCGCCATAGCAGACCGGCTTGCCGCCGCCGGGGGCTTGGGGCGCCAGGACGGCGTCGGGGTGCTCGAGGACGGATCGCGCGAAGGCGAGCAGAAGGGCGCGGCTGATGTTCTCCGCCTTCGCCGTGTAAGCCATGGTGAGTGCCGCGACGGCGTTGGCCGGGCTGCGGCGCACACCCTTGCGCCCGGCTCCGGCCTCGCTGCCCTGACCAGGCGTGATGAGGGGCTGGGGGGCGTGGATCAGCGCGGGCACCATGCGCCGCACCAGCGCGGCCCAGGCCGCCGGTTCGCCGGCCTCGGCCCGCAGGAACAGCTCCTTGAGTGACCCTGGGTCCTGGCTGGCGCCCTCCTTCGCGTCCGTCACCGTGAACAGGCCGAGGGCCGCGAGGATGTTGGCCCGGTGAAGGAAAAGCTGGGCAATGGCAGCCGACCACAGCCGCGTACGGTTCTCGGCGTTCGGGGCCCTGGTCTGGCTCCACGCCGGCTCCTGCATGCTCGCCCGGACGATCGGCCAGAACGCCCCGGTGTCGCGCACCTGGCGCTTGCCGTTGCCGGGACCGGCCGGGGGGATCTCCGGGAAGACCAGCGCGGTGATCGCACGGACAGCGATGTCCCGCAGGGCGGCCGGCGTGACCTTCTCGTCGGCGGGCAGCAGGGCGGCCAAGGGGTCGAGCGGGCCGTTCGCCGTCAGGGCGTTGCGTACCCCGTCCAAGTCGAGGAGGTCAGTGCCCTGGGCCATGGGGAACGTCTCGTCGAGCAGCTCGACGAGCTTGCCGTCCTGGGCGTAGGCGTCGACGAGGGTCGCGAACAGGGCGACCAGCCGGGCTTCCTCGTCATAGGGCTGGATGCCGCGGAGGTGGTCGTTGACGTTCAGGCCCCGCAGCACGTGCTCCAGCGCGGCCGGCTTGCTGCAGCCGACGACGATCTCCATCGGCACCGTGGCGATCTTCGCGGCGCGCCGAGCGGGGTCCTCCGGGCCCGTGTCCTCTTTGGCATCGGCCTCGTTGAGGCGCTGCGAGAACTGGTTGAGGACCTCCCTCTGGTTCAGCAGCCGCACCCCGGGGTCGGCCTTGTTCGAGGGCGGCTTCACCAGGGTCTGCGGCATTCCCGTGACGATGTGCTCGGGGCGCAGGCCGAAGACGTTCAGGCGGGCCAATGCCCGGTTGTTGGCGGTGACCGCAACCATGCGCCACAGCTCGGACAGGGTTCCGTCAGCGTTCTTGATGCGCCACTGCTGCAGGACGCTCATGCCGCGCGAGAGCTGGCCTGCGGCGACCAGCGACTCGGCGAGGTCGTATCCGCGGGTCCTGCCAAAGCGCTCCAGGTGACCGGCGGCGTAGCGCTGGACGTGGACGGCCTGTTCGTAGGTCTGCTCGGCGAGGACGAGCGCGGCCATCGGCTCGCCGTCCTCCTCGGCCGCCCGCACCACGGGGCGCGGAAGGCGGTTGCCGAGCGAGGTGAGCAGAGCGGTCTTCCGGCGCTCGGCTTCGCGCACCTGCTCGCTGGCGTCCGCCAGCTTGCTCTCCGCCGCGGCAAGGGCGGTGGCGTAGTGGGCGTCTTCGCTCGGGGCGCGGCGGCGGGTCTCGCGCTCCTTCTCCGCAGCCTTGTGCGCCTTCTTGGCGGCGTCGAGCGCGGTCTCGGCGGCGATCAGCTCGGCGACGCGCTGGGCGGCTTCGGGGCTTGGAGGGGACCAGATGCCGACGGTGCGGTCGTTGAGGTCCCACGGGGACACGGACGCGCCATGGACGTCGGCAATGAGCAGGAGGACGCGGTCGTTGCCCGACTGCACCACCCGTGACGCCGTGGGGTTGAGGACCTTCCTGTTCCGCAGGGTACTGATGAGCTTCTTGATCTCGGTCTCACCGAGGGCAGTTGCGAGGCCCTCCGTGATCGCGGCGCGCGGCGGGGGCACCAGCCCCTGGTCCTCGCAGGTGTTCTTGATGGCATCCGCTAGGCGCTCACCCCACGACGGAAGCCCGATGTATGGGTAGATGCCGGCAGGTCGCTTGGTGCTGGCCATGAGGTCTGTCCTTCTCCCGGCCGAGCCGGGCAGCAGGGCACGCCTCCGTCTCTCGGGGGCGCGACACGCGCCCGAGGACTCAGCCTCGTGCCAGCGGGAGACCAGCTCCAGGGTTTGGAAGGCGTCCTGGGCGGCCCGCTACGTACGATCCAACGGCCGGCGCCCGCAGGGCGATCACACCTGACGACACCCACGGGTCGGGTGTCCGGGATCTCGCGTCTGTTCTCCTACTCCGCCGACGGCGGCACGAGGCAAGCGGCGGTGATGAACCACCGACGTGTGGCACCGACTGTGCCAGCGCCCTGGGCACGACAGCGAGCATCAACCGAGTCGTCCACTCGATCGGGTGAACTTCCCCCCAACTAGCTTCCGCAGGAAGCAAGTTGCGGATTTGAAAGGCGGGAACCCACCCGGCGGACGCTCCGCGACGATCGCGTCGACCGAGCAGAAGCCGCGTGGAGCGTGGACCGGCTACAGCGCCGCGGACCGATCGGCGACGTCCTCCGCGTCGAGGTGCGGGGTGCCCGCCGCCAGAGCTGCGGGCGGACCCGCCGGGCTTCTGCCCGGCAGCAGGCGGCGCCACCAGGTCGGCCGGGCGGACGCGGGGGCACGCAGTTGCGAGTAGCGCACCACCGCCTGCGGGGTTGCCGTGCGGACCCAGATCGGGGCTCCGACGATGATCCGGTGGGTGCCTTCGAAGTCGGTACCGCCGAGGTGCCAGCGCTCGGGATCGAGCGTGACGTCGCTGTAGACCACTGCCAGCCACTCCGCCTCGTCAGCGTGTCCGAGGGCCCACGGGAGCGTCCATGGCTCCTCCGCTTCGCTCTCGGAACGGTCGCGGTCGCCGGTGGCGATCTTCAACGCCTCGAACGCGAGCTCTTGTTCGTCCCAGCCGCAGGTGCTGCGGGTGCCTCGGCTCTCGAGCAGCTCGCTGACCGCGTACCAGGCCGAGGAGGTCCCACCTTCGACGGCTTCGCCCGTGCGGAAGTCGGCCGCGTTGTCGACGCTGCCGAACAGGCACAGATCGACCCGCCGGCCGGAGCCGTTCCGGGTCCGGGCATGGAGCACCACACCCTTGTCCCGCTGGGGACCGACGGTGAAAGCGGAGAACGCGACCCTGCCCAGGCCGCCGGCGAACCGCGCCCCCGGCTCGTCATAGGTGACGGCGATGCTGCCCCGCAGGGCCTTCGCCAGCCGGTCTGCCGTCTTGCGCCTGCTCCGCTCGTAGCCCTCCGGCCGCTGGAAGGCGAAGACCGGGAGGCCGAGGCCGAACACGGACGTCGGGCTACTCGCAGTGGAGAGCCGCCATGGAGCCTCCAGCCGCAGGCCGTTGTCGCGCGCGATGACGCGGATCCGCCGCTCCGACCAGTACCGGTATGTCGTGACTTCACCGATCCGCCGCACCTGCGCCTCCTCAAGTGCCGTGAGCCTACCGGGGACCGCACCGACCTCCAGCCTCTGCACAACACGACCGCCCGGCCCGTTCGTCACGCAAAGCAACCAGTTCAACGGCTTCGATGAGTCCGCAAGCCCTCCGCGCGGGGCAAGGCGGAGAGCGGGTAACGTTAGCAGCAACCGCCAGTCCAGCAGTTCCTCCGCCAACGGCGTTGGCGGCGAGGAGACCTTGCCAACCTCGTCTGCATGATTCGCTTCAGCATCCCGATGCTCGGACTTCCGGAGGAGCCGCGGGCAACTCGTGAGGGCGACGTCAAGGCTCTCGAGGCAGAGGCGGCGACGGGAATCTCCAACCAGGGCTGTGTCTGAACGCTCCTGCAGCGCGTGGGGTCGCGACGAACCCGGTGGCTCAGAACGTGACCCTCACCGGGATCGGGACATCTATCGGGGTGCCGCTACCGCAACTGCCCCAGTAGAGCCGCCATGTCAAGAGCAGCGCCGAGCGGGGGTCACCCCTATTCCCCGAGGACCTAAAGTGCGATAAACGCAACAAGCACTAGATTGCCCGACTTTCGGCATGTATCTTTTCCGGTCCATCGCCGGGTGGTTCGGTGGATGGTGTGTGCTGGGGGGTACGTGGCGGGTCTGCAGGTGTTCCGCGTTTCTGATGGGGATGTTCGTCGTGTCGAGGGCGACACCGTGGAGCTGGAGCGTCACCTCCAGGCTCTCGTCGAGGCGAACATGGAGGAGATGCTGGGCGGTGTCCGCTTCCTGGCGAGCGAGTACTCCACCGGTCCGGTGCACCGGGGCCGGATCGACAGCCTCGGTCTGGACGAGGACGGCAGCCCGGTGCTGATCGAGTACAAGCGCACGAGCAGCGAGTCGGTCCTCGCGCAGGGCCTGTTCTACCTCTCGTGGCTGGTGGAAAACCACGCCGAGTTCGAGGCGCTCGTCGAGCAGCGGCTCGGCGCCGAGGTCGCCGAGCAGGTGGACTGGAGCAACCCGCGGGTGGTGTGCATCGCGGCGGACTTCACCCGGTACGACCTGGTGGCGGCCGGGATGTCCCACCACCGGATCGACATGGTGGTCTACCGGCGCTACGGGGACGACTTGGTGACGCTGGAGCTGGCGGCGTCGGTCGCCGGCGGGTGCGGCACCCTCCCGGGCCGGCGGACGGAACTTGCCCGCCCGGTCGCGGCCACCCGCCGGACGGTCACCGACGTCCTCGCGCAGGCCAGCGGCGAGATCCGCGGGCTGTACGAGGAACTCGACGCCCGCCTGCTCGACCTGGGCGAGGGCCACGCGGTGCCGCTGCAGCACTACGTTGCCTACCGCCGCCGGCTCAACTTCGCCTGCGTCCGGGTGCTGGCGCAGGCGCAGGCTCTGGTCGTCTTCCTGCGCGTCGACCCGACGACGATCCAGCTGGTCCCGGGCTGGACCCGGGACGTCCGGAGAATCGGGCACCTCGGGACGGGCGAGCTGGAGGTCCGCATCGGGTCGGTGGAGGACCTCGATCGGTCGATGGAGCTGCTGCGCACGAGCTACGCGGCTGCCGCGTAGCTCGTCTACGGCGATGGGCCGCACCCCTCGAAGGGGTGCGGCCCATCGCCGTAGGTCGGCCCGGTCGTCCAAGGGCCGGGCCCGCGGGGCGGACCGTACCTTCAGCGCTGCCGGGTTGGCCGGGGCGGCAACTACCGCCGGCGGGGCCGAGAAAGCGGGGGTGCTGCGGTGGCGGTCGGTTCGCTTGCCCGCGGGGCGGAGGCCGACTTGATGGCCTGCTGGATGTGGGCGCGACGGGCGGCCCAGCGGCTCAGGTCGCGCTGGTAGGTCCGGGCTTCCTCCCCTCCGGCAAGACTCGGGTGAGGGGCTGCGGGCTGACGGTCCTGGGGGTTCGGCTGTTCGATGTATTGGTCCTCTGCGTCAGGGGATGGCGACTCCCGGTACCGGGAGTCGAGCGGTCAGTGCCCTCGGTGGTGCTGCGGTTCTCGGGCCATCGCGGTGATCAGCGCACGTTCACGGACCAGGTCGGCGTGGACGTCGGGCTGGTCTGGGGCGAGGGCTTCGATGGCGCTGTCGATCGCGTCGAGGGCTTCGGATCGGCGCCCGAGGCTCCGCCAGGCGGTGGCGGTGCGGAAGAGCATGATCGGGTCGGTGTCGTCGAAGGTGGGCCAGGCGGCCAGCTTGAGGATCCGCTCGGCCTGGTCTGGTAGTCCGTCTCCGAGCCACAGGCCGTGGAGCAGGGCGTGGCAAACCTGGGGGTTGTCGCCGGCCTCGGCGAGGCTGCGGTCCAGGGCATCGAGGGCACCGGGAACGGAGCTTCCGAGGAGGGCGAACGCGGTGAGGGCGCGGGTGTATGGATCCCAGCGGATTCGCTCACTCCCCGGGACCTGTTCGAGCAGCTGTTGGATACTGCGGCACCGGAAGTCGAAGCGGAGGGCGGCGAGGTGGATGTGCCGGAGCGCCTGGGCGTGGGTGCGGTCGGTGCCGGGCTGGGTGAGGTGGTCGGTGCCGGCGAGGTGGGCGAGGGCGCTGTTGCGCCGGCTGCGGGCGTACCAGGTGAGGTGGTTGACCAGCGCCGCGCTCGTCTGCCAGTCCGCGTTGGCGCGGCTGAGCCAGCGAGCGGCTTCGGAGGGCCAGGGTCGGCCAGCGTCGATGTCGTGTTCGATGAGGGTGCGGATGGCGGCGAGTGCGGTCGGGCGGAGGTCGTCGCGGTGGACGGCGGCGGCCAGGGCGGCGTACGAGCCGGGGGTGTCGAGCAGTCCGCGGATCATGATGCGCTGGGTGGGCGGGTAGGCGGCGGCGCGGGCGATCCGTTCGATGGTGTCGAGGGCGGTGGTGGCGGTGGCGGTGGTCAGGCCGTGTCCTTGTGGAGTCTGTTCCGTGGTCGGGGATGGTGGGTTCAGCGGGTCCGGCGGGTGCCGGCCGAATGGCGCTGGGTGGGCGGCGGAGTCGCGACCGCCGCGCTGCCCGGGGAGTTCGCGGAGGTGCGGCTGGCTGCGTCGACTCGGCTGGTGGAGCTGCTGCGTTCGGACTCCTTGGCGGCGGCGGCTGCGGGCCGAGCCGGGGGAGGTATGACCGCGGGAGCGGGCGGCAGGGGCTGCCGGGGATCGCGGGTCCACTCCTCAGCGGACTCGTGATCGGGGAAGGCGCCTTCGGTGAGGGTGTGGGTGCCGGCCGTGTAGTCGACGTCCTCGAACAGCACCCGGACGGGGCTGCCCGGCGGGGCCAGGGGGTCGTCGAGGATCACCCAGGTGTACCAGTCGTGCACGAGGTGCTCGTCTCCTCGCCACGCCTCCCCCGGCTTCCAGCCCGGATCCCAGGTCAGGTTCCTGGTGTACGAGGCGTCGCTCCTGAGCGCGTTGCCGGCGGAGCGGATCCGGTGCTCCAGCGCGGTGGTCTCCGCGTTCGCCGGAACGCTGTGGTGGCTGGACAGGGCGGCGATGGCGGTGATGTCGGCGCCGCGCTGGATGAGCCAGTGCTGGGCGAGGACGGGCAGCGGGTGGGGCGAGCTGTCGAAGTGGAACAGCCCGGCGGCCCGGTCCCGCCGGATGTGGATGGCCGCGTAGTGCGGATCATCGGGCGTGCCTGCGGTGGCCGAGTCGTCGCGTACCACGAGGTAGCTGCTGCTCACGCCGTCGGCCAAAGGCTGCCCGTAGGCGTGGTGCTGGGAGATCACGGTGTAGCTAGCCGCGTTCATGGCGCCGTTGTACTCCGCTGCCGCGTCCTCCGCGGTGGCCGGGGTCAGACCGTCGAGGTCGAGCAACTCGTCGAAGCCGGTGTCGATGGGCACTCCTGTCGAGAGGGGGTGTGTGCCGCCCGCGGTGGTCAGCGGGTCGGCTGCCGGGGCTGGTCGGGCGGGCTCGTGGCGGTGGTCGAGCGGCTGGTGGCCGGTGCCGGTGCCGGTGGGGAGAGAACGACGCGGGTGCGGGCCGCCAGGGCCCGCGCGGAGGGGCCGGATGCAGCCTTGGGGGCGAGGGGGCGGACGTCGAGGTACAGCAGGTGCTCGGAGGTGAGGTCACGGCCGAGGCGGGCCACCGGCGTCGGGTCGGCCGTCGCGGCCGTGACGGCTTCCAGGAGCGGGGCCGGGATGTTCTCCGACATCTCGATGTTCCAGCCCTCGACTTCGCCCGGACCGAGCTTGCCGCCGTTGATCTGCCAGGCGCGGCTCTCCCCGACGAACATCTGCCCGGCGGGGGCGGTGCAGCGGTAGACGCTGGCCATCTCGCCGTCCGGTGCGTCCCACATCAGGTGTTCAGGGGTGCTGTTGTCGTGCCAGCCTGCGGCGATGATCGGCACGAGACCGTCCTCGGCGTTCGCGGCGGTCCGGATCAGCTCGCTCGGGTTGGCGGCGAGCGCGGTGTGCAGGGCGGTCACGATCTCCGGCGGGGTGCGGGGGTCTGCGGTGACCCGCCAGACCTCCTCGCCGCTCAGCAGGTAGTTGAAGGACGCGGTCCAGCTCGTCCCCGTGTCGTCGGTGGTCGACTGGGCGCGCAGCCGCCGGCACGGGCTGGTGTACACCGTGGTGGTGCCCTGCTTCTCGGTGGTCCAGCCTCGATCGGTCAGGGGCTTGGCCGCGGTGGTGCGGTCGTGGCCGGGGCCGGCGAGGTAGACCGGGGCGACGAGGGCCAGCGGTGCGGGCCTGAAGTCCGGGGCGAAGAGCTCCGGGGTGCGTGCGGCGGCCCCGGCCAGCAGGCGGTCGATCGCGTGGAGCGCCTGCTCGTGCTGGGCGGTCGGCAGCGATCCCCAGGTCCACGTGGTGCCGTCGCCGACGGGCCGGTCGTGGAGCATATCGGCGATCCCGCTGAGGTCGGTCCCGTTGATCTGCGCAGCGGCGGCGTAGGCTGCCGCGTCCTTAAGGTCGCTGATGTTGAAGGGGAGTTCCCTCAGTGCCGTGGTGAGGGGAGGTGTCGGCTTTCGGCTTGCGGTCCGCGGGTCGAGGTTGGCGCCCAGGTCCAGGTCGAGGAGCGCCGGTGCACTCGCCGCCGCCGCGACGACCATGTCCTCCACCAGCAGATTCGCCAGGGCCCTCTGTTCCGCGGGAAGTTGCCCCCAGGTCGTCGGGGTGCGGCTCCGGCTGCTGGGGATGACCCGGTCCACGATGTGCCACCCGGGCATGAAGTCGGGGTGCTCGATCTCCTCCAGGACCTCCTCGCACAGCTCGGCTGCCGCTTCCCGCAGGTCCGTCTCGGTGTAGGGGCTGGTGTTGGCGGGGTCGGCCACTGTCCGGTGGCCGAGGTGGGCGAGCAGTTCCTCGTCCATCCAGTCCCGGTCCCGCTGCAGGGGGGTGGGGTCGGTGAGGGCTTGGGCGAGGGTGTCGACGACGACCGCGGGGGCGTTGGTGGTGGCCATGGCCTGCCAGTAGGGCGGGTAGCCGCCGGAGCCCCGCGGGCCGATCTCCACGTACAGGTGGGGGTGGGCCATGAGGTCGTCCGGATCGCCGGGCGGGTCCAGGCGGACCTGGACTCGGGCGAGTTCGTCGGGAGCTTCGAGGTCGAGCACACCGCCGCGGTAGGTGCTGCGCCAGCCGGCGTCGGTGAGGGTGCGGATCAGGGTCCGCCGGTCGGTCGGCTGCTGGAGGGCGGGGTGCGACTCGCCGGTCCAGTCGATGGTGTCCCCGGTGCGGGCGAGTACGTCGGTGACGGCCATGATGATCTCGGGCGGCGTCTCGGTCGAGAAGCCGGCCATCCAGGCCGGTGTGCCGAGGGGCTCCGGGGCGGCCGTGATCCGCCAGGCGGCGCCGGGGTCGAGCTGGCCGTCCGCGATGCGGAAACGGTGGTTCGGGCTCCAGGCGAACTCCTGGTCCAGGTCGTGGTCGGTGCTGCGGCCCCACCCCTGCTGGACAAGGTGGTCGAAGACCCGGGTGGTGTGACTGGCCCCGGCGAGGTAAGTCGGGGTGACGTCGATCGTGCTGTCGGGGATGGCGGTTCCTCGGGGCTGTCAGCGGCTGGGGCCGTGGGTGACGGTGGCGGAGCGGACTGCTGGTTCTGGTCGGCAACGGACTTCGGGGTGGCCGCCTCGCAGCCGCACCCCGGTGTTCATCGGGAGCGCGGCCTCGGCCCGGACGCGGACACCGAGAAGGCGATCTGGGTGGAGTCGGCGGCGGCGCGGGTCGGGGAGGTCGTGCGGGCGGCTCGGGCGCGGTGGGTGTCCAGCGGCGTCGGGCTGGAGGGGATCTCCGTCAGTTCGGCGGCGCCGATGACCGCCGCGCCGACTGCCAGGTCGCCGAGGTCTCCGATGTCGCGGATGGCGGGGGCGAGCATCGCGCTGACCATGGTGTGCAGGATCTGGTCCGGCGTGCAGATGCTGGCTGCGGCGGACCAGCCGTCGAAGTCGCCGGCGATGTCAACGCTCCAGAATCCGTCCTGCCCGGCCTCCTCCCACTCCTCCGGGTCGAGGACCGCCTGGGTGTTGAGGACGATCCTGTCCTGCGGGCTGTGCTCGGCGAACGCCGTCTCGGTGCCCGCCGCGGCGTCCCAGATGAGGGTCCACCCGTGGGCCTGGAGGGGGGTGCGCCACTCGTCGTCGGCGGCGCCCCCGGTGAGCCGCCGGCCGGTGCGCAGCCGGTCGGCCAGGTCGGTGGTGATGGCCTCGACGACCTCGACCGGCGTGTTCTCGGTGAGGCTGACGGTCCACAGCGGTGGGAGGAAGGGGCGTTCATGGACGGCGACCTTCCACTTCACGTCGCCGCCTTCCGGCTCGAGTCCGAGCCGGATTCGGCCGTCGGTGGAGATGATCAGCTGGTTGCCGCGACCGTCGTCGAGGCGTACGGCTCCCGCGTCGGTGAGCGGCCGGATCGCGCGCTCGGTGTCCCGGGTGGGGCCGGCGTACAGGGCTGGGGTGATGCGGACCTGCTGCCAGGGTCGTTCGCGGGCGCGCTTGGCCCAGTGGGGATTGGCCGTGGTCAACTACTGCTCCAGGTAGGCGTGTTCATGTGGTGCGCGGCCGGATCGTCACTGCGGCGGGCGCGATGGAGCGGGGGAAGTGGCGACCTGGACGTCGTCGGACATGGGCAGGGCCTCGCGGGGTTGGTGCGGGGGTCAGCGGGACTTCGGCCGCGGGCTGTCGTGGCCTGGCGCTCCTGTGTGGCCGAGCGGGCCGGTGACCGCAGGAGGTGCGGCCGGTGTGGTTCGGGTGCGGGCTGCCGCAGACCGCGGCGAGTGGGCGGTGCCGAGGCGGCCGACTGCATGGTCGGCCGCTTCCCGGCCGGAGGCGACGATCTCGGCCGTCAACCGGAGCGCTTCACCGGCGTCTCCACCGACGCGGTGGTGGAGGGCCCAGCCGCCGGCCGCCCGCAGAGCCCGGGCGCTGCGGTCCAGCACACCGCCCTCCCCGGTGATGACGCCGACTGCCCTGCGCACCTCAGCCGGGTCGGTGGTGCGCAGCAGGTGGGTGGTGACCTCGTCGATGCCCTCGGCCAGCCGCTCTGCGGTGGTGCTCGGCAGGAGCTCTCCGGTGACGGGGGCGAAGGGCCGTGGCGACGGGCGGACGCCGAGGGTGGGGGCGAGGGTGACGTCGTACCCGGCCGTGGCGAGGAGGACGGCCGCGTCGGTGGCGATCTTGTTCTCCTCGTTCCGGGGGTGGCCGGCGGGCAGGGTGTAGTGGTTCGAGCGCCCGGGGGTGGGGGCGAACCCGGTGGTGCCGACGAGGAAGGCGGCGTGCGCGTCCCCGCCGGTCGCGGTGATCGCGCCGTCGTCGGTGCGTCGGATGGTGACCGTGTTCGGGCCGGCTCGGCCGGGTTCCGCCGGTCCGGGCTCGGCTGGTGCCTCGCCCTGGTCTTCGCGGGTGGGCTGCTGGCCGCGGGCGGGTGGGAGGTTGCGGCGATGACGCGGTTCGAGGTGGACCTGGATGCGGTTGGCGGCGGGGATCTGGAGGCGCTGGCGGAGCACCGGCAGGGGGGTGACGACCTCGTCGAGCGCCGCGCTGATGAGGACGGTGGGCGTGTGGCCGGCGAAGACGGCATGCCAGCGCTCGCTGGGGTAGCCGCGGGGGCCGCCCCAGACGGTGACGGTCGGACCGATCCCGCGGATGTCGCCGATGTTGTGGTTGACGGCGATGCCGGCGGTGGCGTCAGGGCGGGTGCAGCTGTAGACGCCGTGGACAGGGCTGGTCTCCCGCGACCACGGCTCGTCGGCGGCGTCCAGGTCGGCCGCGATGGTGTTGTCCAGCGACCGTCGCCCCCACAGGAGTTCGTCGCGCACCGTCTCGGAGGTCGCGGTCAGGGCGTGGGAGAGGCGCTCGAGCACTGCGGTGACGACCTCGGCCGGGGTGCGGGTGCAGAACGTCGTGTGCCAGGTCCGCTTGCCGACGGGCGAAGCGTACGCGGCGATGGTCCAGCGGGGCCCCGTGCTGGTGTCGTGGTCGAGTTCGATCGCGGCGAGGAGGGACTCGTGCAGGGCGACGGTGGCGTCCTGCCCCGGGCTGTAGCGGCCCCAGGCGGGGGCCGCTTCGAGGAAACGGGCGAGGGCTGCTTCGGCGTCGCCCGGTCCGGCCAAGTGGCCTGGTGTGACCACCACTTCGAGGTCGCGAGCGGGGGTGGTCAGGGGGTCTCCTTCCGGGCAGGCTCACCTGCGGCACCGGTGCCGGCCAGTGCCGCGGTGCTGCCGGGCGGATACAGCACCGGGGGCGCGATGTTGGGGGCGTCGTGTACCCGGGTGATCGCGTCGACGAGGGCGGTCAGGACCGGCGCGGGGGCTGCTTCACTCACCGAGATCGACCAGAACCGGCCGCCCTTGACGCCGTCGATGTCCCAGCAGCCGTCCTGGCCCGACTGGAACGGATCGAGCATCCGGCCGGCACGGTTGTGGTGGGTGGCCGATGCCCTGTCGCCGTTGGCAGCCCGGTAGCGGAACGGGTGGGCGCGCAGCCCGGGCGACCTCTGCCACCCCGCGTCGGCGAAGCCGTCGAGGGCGGTGGCCGGGTCGACGGTGCCCCAGAAGTCGAACAGTGGGTGGTTCTCCTGGTGGAGCCGGGCGAGCGTCGCCGTGACCGCGGCCACGACCTCGATGGGCGTGTTCCGGTTGAGGTGCGCACCCCAGAGTGGCTGCTCGAACGGCTCGTCGTGGACGAGCACCCGCCAGGAGGGCCAGCTCCAGTGCGGGAAGACGTAGCCGACGTGGATCCGGTGGTCGGGGGTGATGACCATGGTGTTCTTCGCGGCGCGGGTGAGGTGGGCGCCGAAGTCGAGCAGGGGCTGCAGCGCCCGGTCGAGGCCATCGGGCGGCCCGTCGGCGGCGTCCCAGTAGGTCGACGGGTCACCGTACTTCTTGAACAGGTCATCTCCTTCAGGCTCGGAGCGGGACCGGGCCGCCGCGCGGGCGGCGGCCCGGCTGGCGCGGTCAGGCTTCGGCCGGCTTGACGGCCTCGGAGTCAGGGTCAGGGTCGGCGTCGGGGTCCGGGTCGGCCGCGCCCTCGGCGATCTGCCGCTCGGTCTCAGCGAGTCGCTGCTCGGCGATGCCGGCGTAGTGCGGGGTGACCTCCACGCCGATGAAGTTTCGGCCCTCCAGCAGGGCCGCGACTCCGGTGCTGCCGCTGCCCGCGCACACGTCGAGCACCGTGCCGCCGGGGCGGCAGATCTTGACCAGCTCCCGCATCACCGAGACGGGCTTCTGGGTGATGTGGACCCGACCGCTCCTGGGCTGGGAGGCGGTGTAGAGGCCGGGCAGGTAGACGGGGTGGGCGTCGCCGTCGATCGGGCCCTTGCTCCCCCACAGTACGAATTCGCAGTGCTGGGTGAATCGGCCCTTTTGCGGCCTGGCGGCGGGCTTGTACCAGGCGAGTGCGCCGCGCCAGATCCAGCCGCCGGCCTGCAGTGCGTCGCTCGTTGCGGCCAGCTGGCGCCAATCGGTGAAAACGAGGGCGACGCCACCATTCTTGGTCGCGCGGTAGGACTCGGCGAGGAGCTGGGAAAGCCAGTAGGTGTAACTCCGCTGGTCCTTGTTCTCGCCGGGGAAATCGGCGAGGGAATGGGCGGCGTCGTTCGAGGTGTACTTCGCTCGCGCCGTTCGTCCGGTCCGCTCCTGGGCGGTGCGCCCACCGGAATTGTAGGGCGGATCGGTGATCACGGCATCGACGGAGTTCGAAGGGATCGCGGCGAGCCGGACAAGGGCGTCGCCCTGGTGGATTTCGTAGGGCAAGGGGCGGGCTGACCTCCTGGTCGGGGATGGGGCAGCAGCGGCAACCGGCAGCGTGACCTGGCCTTTCGACGGTCGGCAGAGATCCGGCGGGGCGGCTCCGGAGCGCTCGGGCTGCGGCTGCGTCAGGAACCTAGCCCAGGTGCGGCTCGCAACCTAAAACGCACCCCGAGCCACCCTGGCGAAGATCGTTTTAGGTTGCGAGCCGCACTGCGCCTATCGTCTGCCGCACCCCCGGAGATCACTCGGCCCGGAATCCCGTTTTAGGTTCCGAGTCGGTCCGGTTCTACGGTGGGACACCCCGGCCGAACACCGCTTTCTACCTGCACGCCGACCAGTTACCCGTTTTTGGTTGCGAGCCGAGAAGGCATTAGCGTCCGCCGGGAAGGCCGTCGGTGCACCCCGGGCCGTGGGCGCCGCACCGTTTTAGGTTGCGAGCCCGCGATTCGGTACCTTCGGCCGCCGCAAGCGAAATTCCACCCCACCCATCCCAGGGGACATCCATGCCTTTTTCGAGATTACGAGCGCGGCTTGCTGCCGCTCCCTCCGGCCCGCCCGCCTCCCGGCCGGGCGGGCCCACCCCGCACCCCTCCGCACGATCCGACAGGAGCCCCCGCCTTGCTCGCCCTCACCGCACGGATGCGGATGCCCAAGCCCCGCCCGCCGGACCCCCGCGCCGACGCGGCCGGAGGTGACGTTCGGAGGGCGCGATGAGCTGGCAGAAGTGGGTCGGCGGCGGTCTCGCCAGCCTCCTCCTGGCACCGTTCGCCGTCGCCTTCCCCGCCCTGGCGGTCAGCGCCAACGACTCCACCAAGTCCGACACCTGCACCCCCGGAACCGGTCCACAGCCTGTGGACAGCGCGGCCGTCGCCGCCCAGGTCAAGAAGATCCTGGACGGCGCGACCGGCCAGGTCGGACCCGTCGCCGGGCTGGACAACCCGGCCGTACAGATCCCCTTCGCGAAGACGATCACGGCGACGGGCATCTCGATGAACGTGTCCGCCCGCGGGCAGGTCGTCGCCCTGGCCACCGCGCTGCAGGAATCGAACCTGCGGAACCTGTCCTACGGTGACCGCGACAGCCTGGGCCTGTTCCAGCAGCGCCCGTCGCAGGGCTGGGGTACGGCCGAGCAGATCCAGGACCCGGTGTATGCCTCGACCCGGTTCTACAAGGCCCTGCTGGAGGTGCCCGGCTGGGAGCAGCTGCCGCTCACCGTGGCGGCCCAGAAGGTCCAGCGGTCCGGCTACCCGGACGCCTACGCCAAGTGGGAGCCGCTGGCGACCGCCCTGCAGCAGGCCATCTCCCAGGTGTTGTCGGGGAGTTCCGCTCCTGTGCCGACGCCCTCTCCGGGCACGACCCCGTCACCGAGCCCGTCCGCGCCGGCCACGCCGAGCGGCTGCGGCACCGGGGGGGACGACGGAACGAACTGGGGCGTCATCCCGCCCGGCGTCCTGCCGGCCGGTTACCAGATCCCCACCGATGCCCCGCCTGCCGTGCAGAGCGCCATCAAGTTCGCGCTCGGCCAGCTGAACACGGCCTACCAGTGGGGCGGCAGCTGCACCGACTCCCATGGCCAGGACCCGATGGGCCGCTGCGACTGCTCGTCCCTGACGCAGCAGGCGTACAAGGCCGGCGGCATCACCCTGACGCGCACCACGTACACGCAGGTGGCCGAGGGTACCGCGGTGCCCGTCGACGCCATCCGCCCGGGCGACCTGCTGTTCACCCGGCCCGGCCCCAACGGCCCGGAGCACGTCGGCATGGCCATCGGCCAGGGCCTCGTGGTGCACGCACCCAAGACGGGCGATGTCGTCAAGATCTCCACGCTCGCCTCGTGGAAGGGCGACATCATCGCCGCCCGCCGCATCGCCCCCTGACGGTAACTGCCGTCCACTTCAGCGCACTTCGCGCCCCTCACCCCCTCCCGCGCGGTCCGCCCGCGCACCTTCCTGCCCCTCTAGCCGTGGAGTGTGTTTGCTCACCTACTACCTCGCCGACGCCGCCACGCAGCTGGCGTACGACCCCGGCATCACGCCCAGCCAGGGCGGCCTCCCCGGCCTGGATGTCCTGAAGTCCACCGTGGGCAGCATCAACCTCTTCGCGATCATCGCGGTGGTCGGTGCGCTCTGCGTCAGTGGCATCGTCTGGGCCTGGGGCCACCACACCGGCTCGCACGGCAGCGAGCAGAAGGGCAAGCAGGGCGCCTTGGTCGCGGCCGGCTGCGCCCTCCTGCTGGGCGCCGCGAACGGCATCGTCAGCTTCTTCTCGACGGTGGGGACCAACGTCCACTGATGCCGAAGTCCTCGCCGCTCGCCGGCCAGTCCACCATGCTGCGCCGGCTGCTGATCGGCCTGGGCGTGCTCGTGGTCGTCGCCCTGCTGGCCGGGCTCACCGCCCGGCTGGCGGGCGGCGACCACCACACCCCGAGCGCCGCCAACTCCCCGTCCTCCCCTTCCGCTTCCGCGACTTCGACCGTTGCGCCGCTCGACCCCGGCCCCGCCCCCTCGGCCGGAGCGACACCGGGCCCCTCCGTCGTCGCTGCTCCGCCGCACACCAGCGACCCCATCAAGTTCGCGACGGCGTTCGCCACCGCACTGTGGAGCTACGACACCCGCACCGCCACCCAGCCTCAGCAGCTGGCCGGCCTCCGCGGCTGGCTGACCGGCGAGAGCAGGTACGCCGACCCGGACGCCCTCGCCGCCCAACTGCCGGACCCGGTCCTGTGGAGCCGGATGCGCGACAACGGTCAGCACGCCATCGGCGAAGCCGCCGAGGCGCACCTGCCCGCAGCCTGGCAGCAAGCCATCGGCAAGGACCCGACTCAGCTCACCGTCGCCTACGTCTACGCCGTCACCGTCACCGGCAAGCAGACCGTCAGCTGGAACGACGGCGGCCGGGGAGCCGAGGACCGCAGCCTCACCCTGGCCGTCCAGTGCCGGCCGGGCCGCGACTGCGCGCTCGCCTCCATCGCCACCACCGTCTACCCCTGACCTCCTTCCCCATCGGTCCCGACCAGAGGAGCTGATCGCCCATCGGTTTCTGCGACATTCCCGGCTCCGGCCTGCTCTGTGACGTCATCGTCGGCGGCGTCAGCGACTCCGTCACCGACTCCATCGGCAACTGGGTCGCCAAGAGCGCCGGCGACCTCGCCAAGTCCGCGGTCGACCTCGCCTCCCGCGCCGTTGACAAGACCACCTCGGTCGACCTCGGCGCGGAATGGTTCCGCACCAACTACGCGACTATCCTGCCGATCGCGCTGGTCATGATCGTGATGACCTTCATCTTCCAGCTGATCCGCGCCGCCTGGAGGCGGGACGGCCAGGCGCTCGGCCAGGCCGTCACCGGGACCGTCTCGGCGACCCTGTTCGCGATGACGGCGATCACCTTCACCGGCGTCTCCCTGGTCATCGTCGACGCCCTCTCGCGCGGGCTGTTCCAGATCGCCAACTCCAGCATGGACGACGCGGTCAGGCGCCTGGTCAAGGTGTCGATGATCGGCATCACGTCACCGCTGGGCTGGGCGATCCCCGCGCTGGTGGCGCTCGGTTGCGCCGCCGGGGCGATCCTCTACTGGGGCGCGATGGTCCTGCGCAAGGTCACGATTCTCGTCCTCGTCGTGCTCGCACCCTTCGCGGCGGCCGGCGGCGCCTGGGAGCCCACCCGCGACTGGCGCCGGAGGTGGATCGAGGCCACCGCCACGGTCGTTTTCAGCAAGTTGATCATGACGATCATCATGCTCGTCGGCGTCTCCGCGCTCGGCCAGAGCGACACCAAGGACGGCGTGCAGGCCCTCTCGGACATCATCTCCGGCCTCGTCGTCATGGCCCTGGTGCTGCTCAGCCCGATGGCGATCTACAAGTTCGTCCACTGGGCGGGCGACGGCGGGCAGGGCCACGATCTGCACCGCAGCACCGCCACCGGTCTGCAGGTCGGCGCCGCGACCGCCCAGAAGGCCGGCCGGATGGCCGCGACCGCGGGTGCCGGCGGAGCCGGCGGAGCAGCGATGGGCGGGGCCGCCCCGCAGGGCCCGGCGCGGGTGCCCGGCCAGGACGCCCCGGCCGGCGGCAGCGTCGGCAGCCCGGGCTCCAGCGAAGGCTCGTCCCCGTCGCAGAACACCTTCCGCTTCCCCGGCACCTCCTCCGGCGGCGGCGATGCGATCGGAAAGGCGCTGATCACCCGCCGCGCCCAGCAGTCTGGCGGCGACCAGGGCCAGCCGCTGATTTCCCGGGCACCGACCTCCGGCCAGTCCTCCGCGGGCGGAGCGAGCGGAGGAGCAACCGCCAAGCCCACGAGCGCAGTTGCCGCCGCTGGTGGGAGTGCGGGTGCCACGCAGGTGGTCTTCAGCGCCGCACGTGGCGCCGTCGCCCAGGCTCCTGCCGCCCCGCCGGCGTCCGCCGCTGGCCCCGCCCCGTCGGCGTCCGCCACCGGCTCGGTCTCGGCACCGAGCAGCCCCGTCGGCCCCTCCACGCCGCCGACCTCCTGACCAGCACCGGCCGGGGCCTCCGCCCGCCCCGGCCGGTGCCCCCGCCCTGACCGAAGGAGTCGCCCCTGTCGGCCGACCTTCCCACACCGACCGTCCGCTTCCCCAGTCGATCCCGACGGGGAGTTCTGCTCGGGCTGACCGCCGCCCAGCTCACCGTCGTCGGCACCGCCGGTGCGATGCTCCTGGCCACCATGGTCGCCACCGGACTCGCCGGGGCCGCCCTCGCCACGCCGCTCTGGGCCCTGGCCGCCGCACTCGTCATCGTCCGCTTCCACAGCCGCTCCGTGGCAGATTGGGCCCCGATCCTCATCCGGTACTACCTCCGCCGCGCCAAGGGCCAGCTCGTCTGGCTCGCCCGGCCCGCCACCCGGCCCCGCCGCGACGGCCTGCTCCACCTGCCCGGCACCGACGCCAGCCTGCGCGCCGTCACTGCCCCCGGCGGCACGCTCGGCGCGATCCACAACCCCCAGAAGAACACCCTCACCGCCGTCATCCGCGTCAGCTCCCGCGCCTTCGCCCTGCTCGATCCCTCCACCCAGGCCGGTAACGTCAATGCCTGGGGACGGTGCCTGGCCTCGCTGGCCCGCACCGGCTACATCACCGCCGTCCAGGTGATCGAGCGCACCGTCCCCGACAGCGGCGACGCCCTCGCCCGGTACTGGACCGAGAACGGCCGCCCCGACGCCCCCCTCGCGGGCCCCGTCTACGAGGAACTCCTCGCCGCCGCCGGCCCGACCGCGGCCCCGCACGAGGCGTACATCGCGATCAGCCTCGACCTCAAGGGCGCCCGCCGCCTGATCGGCGAGGCTGGCGGCGGGCTGTCCGGCGCGTTCAGCGTCCTGGCCCAGCTCGTCCCCGGCTTCGAGCAGTCGCTGCGCAACGCCGGACTCAACCCCCGCGGCTGGCTCAGCACCGGCGATATCGCCGCCGTGATCCGCTCGGCCTACGACCCGAAGGCCCTCGCCAACCTGGAGCAGTGGTCCGAGAGCGGCGAGGCCGTCGCCGACCCGGCCGCCGCCGGCCCCGTCGTGGTCGTCGAGGAACCAGGCCGCCTGACCACCGACACGGCCTGCCATGCGGTGTACTGGATCGAGCAGTGGCCCCGCTCCGAGGTTACCCACGGGTTCCTCCACCCGCTGGTCTTCGCCGGCGGTGCCCGCCGCACCCTCTCCCTCACCTACGGGCCGCAGGCACTGGATGCCGCGCTCAAGGCGGTGCAGCGCACCAAGGCGTCGATCGTCGCCGACGCCGCCGAGCGGGTCCGCAAGGGCCAGGTCGACTCCGAGGCCGACAGCATGGAGTACGCCGACGCCAAGCAGCACGAGCGCGAGCTGATCTCCGGTCACGCCGACGTCGACCTGACCGGCCTGGTGGTCGTCAGCGCCGACACCCCGGAGGAACTGCGCCGCGCCTGCGCCTCGATCGAGACCGCCGCCGCCGGCACCGGCCTGGACCCGCGGCTCCTGCGCTGGCAGCAGGCCGAGGCGTTCGCGCAGGCGGCCCTGCCGCTCGCCCGCACCTGACGGGGGGCCGGCCGTGCACCACCCACCCACCAGCGACCACCGCCTCCTGCGCTTCGCGACCGCGGGCGTCGACGTCCACCACCACACCGCCATCCCGGAGCAAGAACCCGTCTCCCGCGGCGAGTTGGACGCGCTCCACGCTCACTGCGTCGCCCTGTTCGCGCTGCTCGACACCCACACCGGCACCACCCGGCCGCTCGCCCCGGCCGAGGCCGGCCACCTCCACGCCGCCCGCATCCGGCTCTGGCAGACCTGCGACGCCCTCCACGACGCCTACCACCGCGCCCCGCGGGCCGACGGACGCCGCCCCACCCGCGAAGCCTGCGCGCTGCGGCTGCCGGAAGGCGCCCCCGACATGGTGATCTGCCAGCGCCACAGCACCACCTCGGGCCGCGTCCGGGTGATCGCCACCCCCTCCGAGCTCCGCGGCACCCCGACCACAGCCCCTCGCGTCTGACAGGAGAAACGTTCCTGCGCCCCCGCTCCGCCAGTGCCACCCCCCTGTTCACCCCGACCCGCTCGGACCGCGCCGCCCGCCGCCAGGCCAAGCGCGACCTCGCCGCCGCCCGCCGCGCCGCCCGCCAGGCCGACCGCCCCCACCGCCCGAAGAGCCGCCGCGAGGAGAACGCCGAACTCCTCCCCACCTACCCCGCAGCCGGACGCCCCGGCCCCGCCTCCCTGCGCGGCGGCCGACTGCGACTTCCCGCGCACCGCATGACCACCGCGACCGCCTCGGCCGCCTACCCCTTCCTCGCCGAGGGCGGCCTCGGGTCAGCCGGCGTCCTGATCGGCCGCGACGTCCACGCCGAGGCGTCGTTCGTCTTCGACCCCTTCGCCCTGTACGGGAAGGTTGAGAACTTCACCAACCCGAACACGCTGGTGGCCGGCGTGATCGGCCAGGGGAAGTCGGCGCTGGCGAAGAGCATCGCTTTGCGCAGCACGGCATTTGGTTACCGCGTCTACGTCCCATGTGACCCGAAGGGCGAGTGGACGTCGGTCGCGGAGGCGATCGGCGGGACCACCATCGCGCTGGGGCCGGGGCTTCACGGAAGGCTCAACCCGCTCGATGCGCCGCCCGCTCCGGTCGGCGTCGACCTGGCGGACTGGGCGGGTGAGGTTCGCAAGCGCAGGCTCTTGCTGCTCGGCTCGCTGGCCCGCACGGTCCTGCGGCGCGACCTGGCGCCGATGGAGTACACGGCGATGGACATCGCGCTGGACGCGGTGGTCGACCGGTGCGCGCGCACGGGCCAGGTCCCGCTGCTGCGCGACGTCGCGGCCGTTCTCGGGCAGCCCGCCGTCCTGGACGCCGCGCTCGGCGATCCCACCCGGCGCGTCGGCGCAGCCGCCCAAGACCTCGCCCATGCCCTGCGCCGACTGGTCAACGGCGATTTGGCGGGCATGTTCGACGCGCCGTCGACCGCGGAGTTCGACCCGAAGAGTCCGATGCTGACCATCGACCTCTCGCGGCTCGGCTCCTCGGGCGACGACACCGCGCTGACGCTGGCGATGACCTGCGCGTCCGCCTGGATGGAGGCCGCGCTCAGCGACCCCAACGGTGGTCGCAGGTGGGTGATCTACGACGAGGCGTGGCGCGTGATGCGGCACGCGGCGCTGCTGGAACGCATGCAGAGCCAGTGGAAGCTGAGCCGCGGCCTGGGAATCGCGAACATGCTGATCATCCACCGCCTGTCCGACCTGCTGTCGGCCGGTGACGCCGGCTCACGGACCCGGGCGCTCGCCGAGGGCCTGCTGACCGACTGCGCGACCCGCGTGATCTACCGGCAGGAGAGCGACCAGCTGGCCGCCACCGCCGGCCTGCTCGGCCTCAGCGGTGTCGAGACCGCCGCCATCGCCGCCCTCGGCAAGGGCCGCGGCCTGTGGAAGGTCGCCGGCCGGAGCTTCGTCGTCCAACATCTCTTGCACCGCGCTGAGTTGACCCTGTTCGACACGGACGCCCGGATGCATGCGGCTCCGGATCCGGCATGATCACGCCCGGCCGCCTGCGGCTGCTCCGCGTGGTGATCGACTCCGATCCGGCCGAGGACGGCAACGTCCTCGTCGCACAGACCGCCCTCGTCCCGGACGGCGTCCTGCAACACGCCGGGCTGCTTCCCGGAGCCGGTGGCCAACCGGCCACCCCGCCCGTCGGCGCCCAGGTCACCGCTCCAGGCCCAGCAGCGCCCGCCCTGGCCGGCTCCACCCACCACCGCTGACCGCCAGGAGTTGCCATCGCGCACGTCACCATCGCCCACCTGCCCGACCGGGACACCATCGTCGCCGACCCTCCCGACCGGCGCAGCGCGTACTGGCTGGAGCAGGCCGGCTTCGTCCGAGACGACGCCCTGCGGCTGCACCGCATCCGCCACGACACGAGCGCCTCCACCGCCGAGCGGCAGATCCGCGACGCACGCCGGCTGCTGGCCGCCGCCGACTACGGGATCACCCGGGTGTACAGCGCGGACGAACAGCGCCTTCGTGCCAAGTCCTCACCACTGCTGGGGACGTCGGTTCCCCCGGGCCCGCCGCGGACGCTCGGCGACCGCACCGTCTGGGTGCACCTGGTGAGCGAGGACGTCACCGCCGGCCACCTGGTGATCCACGCGCACCACCAGGAACCCGAGGGGGCGGTCGAGCTGCTCGTCGACTACCCCGGCGCCGGCGAGGCGGCGGTGTTCTACACCGAGCGGGGCAGCGGCCACTACGGCCCCAGCCGGCACGCCACCTTCGCCTCCGCGCGAGCCGAGTGGACCTCGTATGGGTACGCGGCCGAGGCTCCAGTGCCCGGCGCCCGACGGGTCGCCGCCGCCCGCCGGACCTCCCCTGTGGTGCTCGGCCGCCCGGGAGCCCTCCCGGCAGGGCCGCAGCGCCCGGTGATCGCTGCCGAACTCGCCGGCCGGGGCCTGGAACCCCCGTTCTGACCTTCACCTCTCGTTAACTCTGCTGCCATTCCTACCTCTTGGAGATACATGTCGACCATGACGCTCACCCGCCAGGACGCTCGCCTGGAGGCTGCCCTCGGCCAGAGCATCACCGCCCTGACCGCCGCCCAGGCCCGGGTGGACGCGGAGACCACGCGGGTGCTCGACACGCACCGCGCGCTGGTGGCCGCCGAGACCGCGGTGTCCTTCCAGCGCGTGCGGCTGATCAACGTCGCCGCCGCCCAGCGGCGCGTCGACGACACCGTCCTCGACGAGCTGGACGCGCAGCTGGAGAAGCTGGAGGAGGCGGCCGAGGAGCGCGACGTGCTGGAGGCCGACCTGGTGCGGCTGCTCCAGGCCCGCGAGGAGGCGGCGAAGCGGAAGACTACCGAGGCTCCTCCGGCCAGCGGCCCGGCCCCGATGCCCGTGGCGACGGTCCCGGCCCAGGCCCGGCGCCGCTGACCGGAACCCAATGACCACCTCAACGAGCCCCGGCACCTCCGGCGGCCTGGTGGCCCTCGGCTGGGACTACGACCACGGCGAGTTCGTCGTGCTGAACGGCCAGGTGCCCCAGCCCGCCCGGGAGGCGATCTACCAGGCCGGCTTCTCGAGGCGCGGCGAAACGCTGGACTGCTGGCACCAACGCCGCAGCGTCGACCCGCACGAGCAGATCCGCAGGGCCGGACGGCTCGTCGACCAGCTGGTCGCGGCCCGGGTTCCGGTCGCCAACTGGCACCGCCCCGAGCAGCGCAACGGCGACCTGTCCGAGCACTACCGGTGGCTGCAGGACGAGGGCCCCTTCCCCGACGCCGACCGCGTCGCCGAGACGGCCCGGGCGATCGTCTCCGCCGACCTGGCGGCCGGCCGCCTGATCCCCGCCGACCGCGAACTCGCCCGCGAGGTGGTGGCCGGCACTGTGGTCGTGGAGGCCATGCACGCCTGGGACGACGGCGTCGGGTGGTGGCTGGCCCGCACCCCCGAAGGCTCCGACGCCCACACCTACATGGTGCTGCGGCACGACCCGCAGCACCTCAACGTGACCGAGCACTACGCCGACTGGTACGGGCCGCAGGCCCGCCGCGATTTCCGGGCGACGCAGCTGCGGGACACCACCCACCCGCCCGCCGCCCGTGCCCGGGCCGCCCGTCCACTGCGGCGGGCACGGCTGGCAGCCGCCCCCTCCACCGCGCCGCTGCCGCCCGGACCGCCTCCCCGCCGCACTGCCGCCCGCTGACCGAGCCCCCTTGGAGAACACCCGCTTGCCCCACCAGCAGCCCGCCGGCGTCACCTTCCGCCGCTTGGCCTCCGCCGGGATCACCGCCACCACCGCCAGCCGCGATCCGGCCGTCCTCGCCGCCCTGGCCGACGCCGGGTTCCGCCTCGGCCTCCCGGACGCCCCGGAGCGCTACTCCCTGGCCGAGCGCGACCCGATCGCCCAGTCCAGGGCGGCAGCCCAACTCGCAACCACTCTGCGGGAGATGGGAGTTCCGGTTGCCTCCCGGTCAGCCCAGCTGGCCGGCCTCGACGGTGCTGCCGTCACCGTCGCCCCCTCGGCGGCGGCACGGGCCGCCGCCGCCCTCACCGCTACCGCGGCACAGGCCCCAGTCGTATCCGACCAGTCCCGCCCCGCCGTGCCCACGTCCCCGTCGCCGGCACCGGCCGCCCGCCGCTGACCGCGTCCGCCATCTGCCCCGAGGAGCAGCGCATCACCCCCGAGCACGTCTCCATCACCCGCGATCCGCAGTTCGGCGTCGTCGCCGAGGTCAGCCCCGACGCCTCACTGACCGCCCACACGCTGCTCGCCCGCGCCGGCTTTCGCCAGCTGGCCGACGGGCGGCACGCCATCGACCGAAGCGAGCAGAACATCTTCCTGCACGCCCGGCAGACCACCGCCGCCCTGCGCCGGGCCGGAGTCCGGGTCTCCGCGGACCCCGCCTTCGACTACAACGACGAGACCCGGCCCGGCCCCGACAGCCCGGCCGCCCGCGCCGCCGGCCCGGACGCCGTCGTCCAGGTCGGCGCCCCGGCTCCGCCCCGCAGCTTCGACGTCCACATCGGCCGCCACCCGCAGCTGGGCATCGTCGCCACCAACCCGTACAGCAACCCGGCCGCCGCGTACGCGCTCGCCGAGGCCGGCTTCACCAACACCGGCGGACGTCATCCGGGCCTCTACGTCATGGACGAGCCCGAGTTCGAGGGCGACAAGCGGGCCGCCACCGCCGTCTCCACGCTTCGGGACAAGGGACTGCGAGTCGCATCCGACCTCGCCTTCGAACCGCTCAGCGGCCCGTACGAGTCCACCGACTTGTTCGCCACCCGGCTGATCGAGGAGATGAACCGCACGCCGCCCTCGTCCGCGGCACCGCCAGCCCAGGTCGCGCAGAACGACGACCCGTTCGAGACCCGCGTGTTCAAGGCACCCGTTCTCGGGCCCGTCACCCCCACGCCGACGGACCCGTTCAACACGGTCGTCCACCCGCCGTCCGGACCGAGCCGGGAGGATCAGCGCGCGGACGCCCTGCTGCACGACCGGGCTGCGCTGAGCGCCGAGATCGCCTCCCGGCTGCGGGCGATCGAGGACCAGGTCCGCACGAGCCCGGGCAGCGCCGACCTGACACGGATCGAGGCGATGGTCGCCGAGGCCACCACCGTACTCGCTGGCGCGGGCAAGGACCTCGCCGCCGTCGCGGCCCGCCCCGCCGCCGCACCGGCCCCCCGCGCGAGCGGCCCCGGCAGCCCTCGTGCCCGCGCCGCGCT
>NZ_JBEZUT010000046.1:28245-36063 GCF_040636595.1 Kitasatospora sp. NPDC036755 | reverse complement strand
GGCGGCTCCTCGGCGGGCGCCTGCTCCGTTGCGGATGCCGCGGCGGCCGCGGGGTCCGAGACGGCCGCGGGGGCCGAGGGGACCGCGGAGGCGGCAGCCGTCGCGGGGGCCGGGGAAGCGTCGGGGGCCGCGACCACGGAGGTGGCGGCGGTGGCTTCGGCCGCCTCGGGGCCGGGCCGCTCGCCGGCCGTCGCGGTCTCGGCGTTCTCACCGCTGCTGGGCAGCTGCGGGATGCCCGGGAGCTCGGGCAGGACGGCGCTGTCGCTCTCCTTGGGCCGGTCGGAGCGGCCCTCGGCGGCGGCGCGCTCGGCGGCGGCCTTGGCGGCGACCGGGTCCAGCGGCAGTTCGACGACGTACGTGGTGCCGGTCTTGCCGGGCAGCTCGTGCGGCTGGAGCACACCGCCGTGCCGCTCGACCACCGTGCGGGCTATCGGCAGGTGGACGGGGCTGCCGCCGACGCCGGGGCCGCGGATCTCGACCCGGGCGACCTCACCGCGCTGGGCGGAGGCCAGCACGACGGTCGGCGGCTCGGGGGCGGGCGGCAGCGCGGGCGCGGCGGCGCCGTTCAGCCCGGGCACGGCCAGACCGGGGGAGGGGGCGGCGGGGGCGTCCAGCGCCAGTCCGATGCCGCTGACGTCGGCGACCAGGTGCGCCAGCGCCTGGGCCAACCGCCGCTCGTCGGCGATCACCTCGACCGCGGCGGCGTGCACCGAGAACCGGACCCGGCCGGGGCCGACCAGTTCGCCGGCCTCCTCGACGGCCCGGCGGACCACCGTGTCCAGACCCACCGGCACCCGGGCCGCGGTCTTCCGCCCGTCCTTGCCGTCCTTGGGGTCCTTGGGCTCCTTGCCGTCCTTGGCCTCGGAGCCGCCGGACTCGCCGGCCTCGCAGCGCTGGTGGTCGAGCACCCCGTCGATCAGCTTCCCGAACCGGCGGCACTCGGCGGCCAGCCGGCGCAGCGTCCAGTTCGCCTCCGGCCAGAGCTGGCCGGCCGGGTCGGCGGCGAGGGCGTCGAGCCGCTGGTTCAGCGCGTTCAGCGCGCCGCCCAGCTCGCTCTCCAGGACGGCGGTGAGGTGCTCGTTGCGGGCGACCAGGGCGAGTTCGCGGCTGCGGTCGGTGAAGGTCATCACCGCGCCGACCAGCTGGTCGCCGTCCCGGACGGGGGCGGTGGTGAGGTCGACGGTGACGGGCCGGCCGTCCTTGCGCCACAGCACGGTGCCGCGCACCCGGTGCTTGCGCCCGGAGGTCAGGGTGTCCAGCAGCGCCGACTCCTCCAGCGCCAGCGGGGTGCCGTCGGCCCGGGAGTGCTGGATCAGCGGGTGCAGTTCGCGCCCGCCCAGCTCGCTCGCCCGGTACTCCAGGATGTGCGCGGCGGCCGGGTTGACCAGCACGCAGCGGCCTTCGAGGTCCACGCCGAGCACGCCCTCGGCGGCGGCGCGCAGGATCATCTCGGTCTGCTTGTGCTGGCGGCGCAGTTCGGCCTCTACGCCCAGCCGGCCGGAGAGGTCGCGGACCAGCAGCAGGAGCAGGTCGGAGGAGGAGGGCGAGTTCTCCCGGTACGAGTCGTACGGGGAACGCGCGTAGCCGCGGCCGTCGCCGTCGTCGGCGAAGTCGTTGCCGGAGACCTCGACCGGGAAGGTGGTGCCGTCGGTGCGGTGGGCGGTCATCCGGACCGGGCGGTCCGGGGCGTCGCCGTCACGGTTGGCCGGGCGCATCGAGCCGGGGATCCGGCTGGGGTCGAACTCGGGGAGCAGGCCCAGTACGCCCATGCCGACCAGCGAGGTGCCCGGTGCCTGCAACGCCTGGACCGCCGCGCTGTTGGCATCCACGACGGTGCCGTTGCTGTTCACCAGCAACAACGCGTCGGGCAGGGCGTCGAGTATGGCGGCGAGGCGAGCAGCGCCTCGGATCGGCCTGCTGCTCACGTCGACAGGTCTCCTCGGCTCGGGGCAGCTCCTCCGGAGACGGCAGTATCTCATTCTTCTTTGCGGCGGGGACGACCCGCCTAGTAACGTTGGCGGTGGTTGGTGCCGAGCCCCAGGGTTGTGGCATCATCACTGACACACGGAACGGCTCCGCTCGCGCGGGGACGGTCCATGTGGGGAGGCTTCGCCTAGTCCGGTCTATGGCGCCGCACTGCTAATGCGGTTTCGGGGTTATTCCTGATCGAGGGTTCAAATCCCTCAGCCTCCGCCAGTCGGGAGCCCCCGTCGACGATCTCGTCGGCGGGGGCTCTTCGCGTTCCCGGGCGCGGTCCGGAGTGATCCGGGGCGGGCCCGGGGCGGTCGTGAGCAGCCCGGACCCCGTCCCCGGCGGGCCCCGGGGGAGGCCGGAGCGGGCCCGGCGGAGGCCCGGATCAACCGATTTCGTCCTGCGCCGCAGGTCATGTAATGTTGTCCCCGCAACGCCCCGGAGACAACGTTCACCAGGGCGAGCGCTCATAGCTCAACGGATAGAGCACTTGACTACGGATCAAGAGGTTGCAGGTTCGAATCCTGCTGAGCGCACCAAACTCCGCAAGATCGGGTTCGCCCGTTCCTTGCGCTCATAGCTCAACGGATAGAGCACTTGACTACGGATCAAGAGGTTGCAGGTTCGAATCCTGCTGAGCGCACCATCGAGAAGCCCCTGGCCACCGGCCGGGGGCTTCTCCCTTTCCCGGGACGCCCGGCGGGTGAATCGAACAGGGCCTCGCGGTGGATGGTCCCGTCCCGGAGGCCGGTGTCCGCCGGATGGGTCCGGACCTCCCGTTCCCGCGTCCGTTCGGGTGGTGTCGATTGCCGCCTAATGGATGAAATGCAGCCGTTTCGGGTACATCCCGTCCTGCCGCCCGGATGACCGCCGAACGGGTGGGACACGGCCAAAAGCACAGGTGTCGCAGTATGACCGGCTCGGGATCGTGATTCCTTTTTGTCGGATCTTGTGCAGACTGCCCACCTCCCCGGCAGCCGACCGCGAAGGAGAGCCGGATGAGCCGACAGTTTTCCCGCACGGCTGCCGCCCTGGCCGTCCTCGCGAGCGGGCTGCTGACCCTGTGGAACGCCCCGCTCTCGGCGGCCCGGCAGTCCCCCGACGTCTGGTCCGCCGAGCACGGGGCGGTGCTGCCCTCCGGGCTCTCGGTCCGGATCGATGCCGAAGCCGCCCCGGGAACGGCCGTCACCGCGGAGCCGGGCGAGCTCGCGGACCGGTCCGCGACCGGCAGCGCCGCCGCCGCCCACTACACCGACGGAATGCGCCCCGGGGATTCCGCGCAGACCTTCGCCTTCACCCCCGACCGCCCGCAGGCGGACGGCTCCTGGCACACCGTGGGAACGCTCAGGCTGGACTTCTCCCAGCCGGTCCGCAACCCCCGGCTGCACCTCAGCGGCCTGGCCGCGCTCGCCACCGGGGCCTCCGGCAGCACCAGCACGGCGGCCCGGCTGACCCTCACCGGCGGCTCACCGGCCGCCCCCTCCCTGGTCGACCGCACCGACTGGTCCGGCTGGACGGTCGACGGCAACGTCCTCGCCCCGGCGAGCCCGGACGGGGCCCTGGACGGCGATCCCGGTTCGGCGGCCGAGGGCTCGCTGGAGCTGGCCGGGACGGTCCGCACCGCGGTCTTCCGGATCGAGCAGCGCTCCGTCGCCCGGGCCGGCAGCACCACCGCCCCGCCCGCCCTGCGCCAGGCCTACACCGTCACCGTCGACGAGGGCCTCGGCACCGCGCCGCAGGACTACGGCAACGCCTCGCACGTCGTCTCCGACCTCTCCCTGGGGGCCGACGCGACCGGACCGGCGCGCACCGGAGGCACCCGCGCCGTCGAGGCCCCGGACGGCGGTCCGCTGGTCCGGCTCGACCGGGCGGCCGGCCCGCGCACCCCCTTCGCCGGCCCGCAGGCCAGGCTCCAGCCCGGCCGCGGCGAGTACCGGGGCGCCGACCCGTCGCTCGCCTTCCCCACCGACGCCGCGATCGGCCGCTACTACCGGCTTACCGTGCCGGTCGCGGTCGGGGACCGGCCCGCCACCCTGGCCGGCTGGATCGACTTCGGCCACACCGGCCGGTTCGACCCCACCGGGCGGGTGCAGACCGAGATCCCGCCCGGCGCCGACACCGCCACCCTCGAATGGACCGTCCCGCCCGGCGCGGCCTCGGGCGAGACCTGGGCCCGGCTGCGGATCGGCCGCGACGGCGGACAGCTCGTCTCCTCCGGCGGGTTCGCCGACTCCGGACAGGTCACCGACCAGCTGATCCAGCTGATCGTCGGCGCCGCCCGGCCGGAGATCGCCGAACCGGTGGACGGCGCCGTCCTCGCCGACGCCCGCCCGCGGATCAGCGGCGGGGGCGCGGTGTCCGGCGCCACGGTGGAGGTCCGGGAGGGCGACACCACGCTCTGCGAGGCCAAGGCCGGGAAGGACGGCGCCTGGTCCTGCCGCCCCGGTACGGCGCTGGCCGCCGGCCCGCACGCCCTCACCCCGGTGGAGACCACCGGCGGAGGCGTGGTGCTGCGCGGCGAGCCCGTGAAGGTCGGCGTGAAGACCGTTCCGCCGGGCGCCCCCACCCTCACCGTCCCCGCGTACACCAACGACCCGGGGCTCCGGCTCGGCGGCACCGGCGAGGCGGGCAGCACCGTCTCGGTCGTCGAGCAGGGCTCGAAGGACGAGCTGTGCATCACCGGGGTGCCGGCGGACGGCCGCTGGTCCTGCCTGCCGGTGGAGAACCTGACGGACGGGAAGCACCTGCTCACCCCGGTCGCGGTCGACGTGGCCGGCAACCGGACGACCGGGACGCCGGTCGAGCTGGTCGTCGACACCGGCCTGCCGGAGCGGCCGGTGCTCACCGCGCCGGCCCCCGGGGAGACGCTGCGGGTCAGCCGCCCGAAGCTGGCCGGCCGGGCCGACCCGGACGCGAACGTGCTGGTCACCGCCCGGGCCGAGGCGGGCACGGACGCCGACCGGCGGACGGTGCTGTGCGGGGCGACGGCGGCGCTCGACGGGAGCTGGAGCTGCACGGCCAACCGGGACCTGACGGACGGGGAGCACTGGCTGATCGTCACGGCGACTGACCGGGCGGGGAACGAGGTCTCGGCGGAACCGGTGCGGGTACGGGTGGACACGGCGGAGGCGGCGGAAGCGGCAGAAGCGGCAGAAGCGGCGACCGTGCCGGTGGCGCCGAGCCCGTCCGGGGCGAGTCCGGCGGTGCCGAGTGCGGCGGCGCAGAGTCCGGCGGCGGCGGGTGTGGCGTTGCCGAGTCCGGCGGTGCCGGGTGTGGCGGTGCCGAGCCCGTCCGGGGCCGGTCCGACGGGTGCGACTACGGCGGCGGCGGGCGTTCCGGCCGCTCCGACGGTGACGGCGTCCGCCGCGACGGCTTCGACTCCGGCTCCGGGCCCGACGGCCAGTCCGGTGGCGAGCTCGGCGGCCCCGAGGCCGTCGACGCCCGCCGGGCCGAGTCCGAGCGCCCCTGGCCCGGCGCCGGCCCCGTCGAGTCCGGCGGCCGCGGCGGTGCCCGCGGTGCTGCCGATCGTCGTTCCGCCGGTGGCGGCCCGGCCGGTGACGGAGAGTCCGGTGCCGGCGGGTCCGGCCACGGCGAGTGCGGTGACGACGGGTGCGGCGGCGAGTGCGCGGGCCTCGGGGCCGGCGACGGCCCCGTCGGGGTCCGGGAAGGCGGGTCCGCGGACGTCGTCTCCGGCGGCGCCCACCGTGTCCGCCGTGTCCGCCCCTTCCTCCCGGCCCGTCGCCTCGACCTCATCGACCTCATCGACCTCCTCGGCCGGCTCCACGACCCCGGCCGCCGGTGCCGGCGCCTCGCCGGTGGCCGTCGTCGCGGCGAAGTCCGCGGTGAGGCCCGAGCCCTCGCCGACCGGACCGACCGGGGCTGGCGGGTCCGCCGAGCCCGACCAGCCCGCCGAGGGCGCTGACCGCGCGGCCCGCCCGCTGGCGGCGCCGCCGGCGGAGGCCGCGCAGGACGCGTCGGGGCGGCCCGGGGAGGCCGGCCGGCGCGGTGGGCTCGCCGGAGCCCTGATGGTGCTCACCGGCCTCGGACTGATCACCCGTCGGGTGCTCTCCCGCAGGTCAGGTGCTCCTCGGCGCTGAACCGTGCCGAACTGTCCCGACCACCCGCTCATGTGCCTGCGCGTCAGGTCGGCTTTGGATGATTCGTCAGTAAATGTCGACACACCTCGGCTCAAATGTCGCATTTGATGACGTATGAACTTAGCCTGACCCTGGCACTGCCCGTCAGATCCGGGCCGCCCGTTGCGCGACACACCGACCCAGAGGATCCGTGCATGGACGTCACCCGCGATTCTTCGCAGCGACCCGACCACCTTCCCAAGGCGCTTCCGCCGGCCCTGCCGGAACGTTCCGCCGCCGGTTCCAGCCCGCTGGCCAGAGTCACCGCCGTCAAGGCCTTCAAGCAGGGAGGCCCGGCCGACAGCGGTCCGGCGACCACCCCGCTGGCCGTCGTCCCCAGCCCGACGCCGGCCGGGGCGGCGGACCACCGCGACCCGCTGGAGACGGCCGCCCCGGAGACGGTCGAGCTCCCGGAACCGGTGACGGCCGGGGCGCCGGCCGCCACCTCCCGGCGCCCGCCGCGCGCCGACCAGGCGCTGCGCGAGCACCGTGCCACCGCACTGCCCGGCTGGATCGCCCTGCTGGCGGTGCTGATCGGCGTGGCCGGCGCGCTGCTCGTACTGTTGCGCACCGGCGTCATCCCCCACTGGGACGCCCTGCCCGACCTGCGCAGCGGTGCCGCGCGGGAGAGCGGCCGGATGGAGGTGGACGCGCAGTGGATCGCCGCCGCGGCCGCCGCCGGCCTGCTGGTGGTGTTCGCGCTCGCCGGGCTGCTGGCCAACGCGGGCGGCGAGACCCGGGTGCTGACCCGCTGGGGCCGCTACCGGGGCACCGTCCGCCGGACCGGCCTGGTCTGGGTCAACCCGCTGCTGCGCCGCCGTCGGGTGGACGTGCGGCTGCGGCACTGGCGCAGTGAGCCGGTCAAGGTGGTGGACCGCACCGGCACGCCGATCGTGGTCCGGCTGCTGATCGTCTGGCGGGTCAAGGACACCGCGCGGGCGCTGCTGGCGATCGAGGACCACGAGGGCTACCTGCGCGAGCAGGTCCAGGCGGTGCTCACCCGCACCGCGTCCACCCTGCCCTGCGACAGCAACGCCGCGCCCGGCCCGGCACTGCGCGACGGGCAGTGGTTCGCCGACGAGATGACCAGGGCACTCGCCGCCGAGGCCGCCCCGGCCGGTCTGGAGGTCTACTCGGTGCAGCCGCTGGCCCTAGACTACGCGCCCGAGGTCGCCGAGTCGATGCGCCGGCGCCGGCTGGCCGACCTGGACGCGGGCCTGCGCACCGTCCTGGTGGACGACGCGGTGGAGGCGGCGGCGCTCGCCGTCCGCCGTCTGGAGCGGGCGACCGCGCACGAACTGGACGAGGCCGCCCGCAGCGCGCTGATGGAACAGCTGCTGGTCGCCTTCGTCGCCCCGGCCGGAGTGGCCGCTTCGGTACCGTCCCCGGCCGCCCGTGCCGGGCGGAAGGAAGGACGACCCGCATGAGGATAGCCACCGGCGCGTACGCCGAACCCGGGACCGGCCCCGACGGCGATCCCGGTCTGATCGGCTTCGAGGAGCGCCTCGGCAGCATCCCCGCGGTCGCGGGCTGCGGCTGCCCCAACTGCGTCGTCCGGCCACGCACCGCCCGCTCCGCGGCGGCGGTCGGCGGCGGCCGAATACACCGGGCCGTACGGAGCACCTGCCTGGCCACCACCGTGCTGGCGGGGGCCGGCGTCGTCGGCCTGACGGCCGGCGCCGGCTCCGCGCACGCCGCCGCCGGGAAGCAG
>NZ_JBEZUT010000046.1:0-28146 GCF_040636595.1 Kitasatospora sp. NPDC036755 | reverse complement strand
GGGCTGGGACGGGTCGAAGTACTGGTTCAAGAACGGTTCCGGCGAGTGGCGTTGGACCAGCCACTACGACGTCTACGCGAGCCGCACCGGGCAGTCTGGCGGCTCGGCCGGCTCCGGCGGCCAGGCCGTCTCCAACGGCTCGGCCTCCTCCGGCGGGATGCGCCAGGGCTGGGACGGGTCGAAGTACTGGTTCAAGAACGGTTCCGGCGAGTGGCGTTGGACCAGCCACTACGACGTCTACGCGAGCCGCACCGGGCAGTCCGGCGGGGGTTCCGCCCCGGCTCCCGCGCAGCCCGCACCCCCCGCGAGCCGTCCGTCGGCGAACTCCGCACCGGCCTCCGGGAACATGGAGTCGGCCATCGGCTACGCGCTCGCCCAGCTGGGCAAGCCCTACGTCTGGGGCGGCAACGGGCCGTCCGGCTACGACTGTTCGGGGCTGGTCCAGCAGGCCTACCGGCGCGCGGGGATCAGCCTGCCGCGGGTGGCCGACGACCAGTACGCGGCGACCACGCCGATCAGCGCCGGGCAACTGCGCCGCGGCGACCTGGTGTTCTGGTCCGACAGCGGCCGGGCCTCGGGCATCCACCACGTGGGGATCTACCTGGGCGGCGGCAAGTTCGTGGAGGCGCCGCGGCCGGGCACGACCGTCCGGATCTCGACCCTCAGCCAGGGCTACTACCCGACCCACTTCGGGCGGCCGTGACCACCGAGCGGTAGCCACCGTGCCGCAGCCGCCGGCCCCGGCCGCGAGCCGGTCCGGGCCTCCGGGAGCAAGCCGCTGCCGGGGGCCCGTTCCGTGCGACCGGGGCCGTCACGGCGCCGGTCGGGCGGCTCAGACGGAGGCGGCGTCCAGCAGGGCGGTCTGCTCCGGGGTGAGCTCCAGGGCGACGCCGGCCAGCAGCGGAGGGAGCTGCTCGACGGTGCGGGCGCTGGCGATCGGGGCGGCGACCGTCGGGCGGGCGGCGAGCCAGGCCAGGGCGACCGAGGCGGGCTCCACCCCCTGCTCGGCGGCGACGGTGTCCAGCGCCTCCAGCACCTTGGGCCCGCGCGGGTCGGCCAGGTAGCGGGCGGCGCCCTCGGCCCGGGCGCTGTCCACGGCGTCCGCGCCCGGGCGGTACTTGCCGGTCAGGAACCCGGAGGCCAGCGCGTAGTAGGGGACGGTGGCCAGGCCGTGCTCGGCGGCGGCGTCGGCCAGCGGGCCCTCGAACCTGCCGCGCTCGACCAGGTTGTAGTGCGGCTGGACGGCGACGTACTTCGTCAGGCCCTCGCGCTCGGCGAAGGACAGCGCTTCGGAGAGCCGCTCGGCGGAGACGTTGGAGGCGGCGACCGCCCGGACCTTGCCCTCGCGGACCAGCTCGTCCAGTGCGGTGACGAACTCCTCGACCGGGGTGTCGTCGTCCCGGTGGGTGTAGTAGAGGTCGATCCGCTCGATGCCCAGGCGGCGCAGGGAGTCCTCGGCCGCGGCCTTGATGGTGGCGGCGCCCAGACCGTTGCGCTCGGCGAGCATGCCGACCTTGGTGGCGACCACCATGGAGTCGCGGTTGCCGCGGCTGCGCAGCCAGTTGCCGATGACGGTCTCGGACTCGCCGCCGCTGTTGCCCGGGAGCCAGGAGGAGTAGACGTCCGCGGTGTCGAGGAAGTTGCCGCCGGCCGCCGCGTAGGCGTCCAGGACGGCGAACGACTGCCGTTCGTCGGCCGTCCAGCCGAAGACGTTGCCGCCGAGGGCGAGCGGGAAGACGGACAGGTCGGAGGTGCCGAGGCTCACCCGGCTGTGGTTTCCGGTCATGGTCCCAGTCAACCCGACTGCGGGACGAGGCATTCCGGGGGCCCGGAGGTCTTCATGGGGTCGTCGTACCGCCGTCGCACGTGGGGGTGGTGTGTTCCTCGCGACGGGGGTCCGGGGTGTGCCCGAGGTGGGCCGATTCGTTAGAGTCCCTGCCATGGCTGACAACGACTACGACCCCGCCGGCAGCACCCAGATGTTCCGGGCGTTCGTCGACGAGACCCCCGCGCCCCAGGCCCCGGGCAACGTTTCCACCTACGGCAGCAGCAAGAGCGGCAGCCGCACCGGCGTGATCGCGCTGGTCGCCGTCGTCGCACTGGTCGTCCTGGGCGGCGTCGTCTGGCTGGCGGTCAAGTGACCCTCGCGCGGGTGGCCCTCGTCCGGGCCCCCCGCGCGACGGGAGTGGAACACCTCAGCAGGGCTTGCGCCAGGCGTTCAGTTCCAGCTTCTTGCGCATCGAACTGAAGCCCAGCGACTTGGCCTTGCCGCAGAACTGGTCCGTGTCGAGCTTGTACTCGACGTGGAACACGGCCTTGCCCGCCTTGACGAAGGGCGCGACCCGGTCGCACTCGTCGAACTGCGCGCACTCCTCGTTGACCGCGAAGTCGAAGTCCCCGAGCAGCGCCGGGATCTGGTCCAGGTCGTTCTTCAGACCGATGGCCAGGCCGCGTTCGTGGGCGAGCTGTGCCAGCATCCGGTTGTACCTGAGCTGGTCGTCCGCGGTCAGCGGGAAGCCGCTGTTCTGGTTGTAGGCCTCGATGGTGTCCGGTTCGACGGCGTCGAAGCCCTTGCTCCGGCACATGTCGAAGCGGGCGGCCATCAGCGGCCGCAGCTGGTCGAGCTTGCGGATGTCGAACCACTTCTCGCCCTTCCAGCCGGTGTCCGAGCCCTGGAGGGACTTGGCGAAGGCGGCGGAGTCGGGGCGGAAGTCCTCCCAGGAGCCGGCGTTGATGTAGCAGATCACCTTGCGGCCCTTGGCGTGCAGCGCGGCCACCACCGAGGCGTCGTTCTCGAAGCCGTCGATGTCGTAGACCGGGACGTCCACCGACTGGTCCACGCCGCCGCCGAGCTGCCACTGCCAGGCCAGGCCCGGGGTGGGCTGCCAGCGGGCGCCGGCCGGCGGCGGTGCCGGGTTGCCCGGCGGGGTGCCGGTGCCCGGCGGGGTGGCGGGCGGCGGGCCGCCGCCGGGGGTGCCCGGGGCCGGGGCCGTGGTGCCCGGGGTGGTGGGTGCGGGGGCCGGGGTGTCCGGGGCCGCGGTGGTCGGGTCGGGGGTGCCGGGGGTGCTCGGCGCGGTGGCCGCGGGGGAGGCGCTCGGGGTGCCGTCGGCCTGGTCCTGGTCGTCCTCCGATCCCGAGCTGCTGCACGAACTGACCAGCAGGGCGGTGGCGGTGGCGAGGGCCAGGGCGGCCGGTAGTAGCCGGTTGCGGCTGTTCACGGTAGTCGGACTCCGGATCGGGTCAGGTCAGTTCAGCGGCGTTCAGGCCGTACGGCAGGGTGCGCCAGGGGTTCTCCCCGGCTCCCGGTACGGCGCAGCCGACGCCGGCTCGCCGGGCGGCGATCAGGGCGGCGGCGTCCTGGGCGTGCTCGGTGGGGACGTCGTAGACCAGGTGGCAGAAGCGGGAGGCCGCGTGCCGGCCGGTCCACAGCGGCAGTGTCATGGCGCGGTAGGCGTCCCAGTCGCCCTCGAAGGTGACCAGCAGGTCGGCCAGGCCGACCTCGGCGTAGCCCGGGTCCGGGTGCTCGCCGTGGCCGAACACCACGGTGCCGCAGCCGGCCGCGCGGGCGGCCGTGGCCAGCCGCCGGTAGTGCGCCAGCGCGCCCGGGTGGGTGGTGACCTGGTCGAGGTAGACGCCGGTGATGCCGTGTCGCTGACGGTACGTCAGGATGTCGGCCACCACGGCCGCGTGCGGTCGGCGGCCGTAGTCGGTGTCGGTGTAGCCGACCAACGGCAGCCCGGCGGCGCGGAGTTCGTCGGCGGCCTCGGTGAAGACGTGGTCGGGGACCTCCCCCGGGCCGTCGGCGAGGTTGAGCACGACGGCGGCGATCCGGGCGGGGTCGGCGGCGGCGACCGCCTGCCAGGCCGCCGGGTCCACCGCGGGGTGGACGTACAGCGGCACCAGCAGGCGGCCGTCGGGGGTCTGCCCGGCGATCATGCGACCACCGGGTCGGGGGTGGGCCCGGCGGTGCCGAGCCACAGGTCGCGCAGGGTGTCGGCGAGGTCCGTCTCCGGTCGCCAGCCGAGCTCCCGGGCGGCGGCCGACACGTCGGCCTGCTGCCAGGAGACCGCGGCCGAGCGCTCGGAGCCCGCCCCGCTCTCGTCGATCCGGCCGGTGAAGCCGGCCGCGGCGACCAGCCCGTCGGCGATCGCCCGGACCTGCCGGGCGTGCCCGGAGGCCAGGTTGAGCACCCGGGGGAGCGGACGGTCGGCGGCGACGGCCAGGCCGACCGCCTTCGCCACGTCCCGGGCGTCGACGAAGTCGCGGTAGGCCGAGAGGTCGCCGACCGTGATCACGCCGTCGGCGCCCTCGGGCGCCACCCGGCGCAGCTCGCCGGCCAGCCGGCCGGGCAACGAGCCCGCCGGGGCACCGGGGCCGACCGGGTTGAACACCCGCAGCACCACGGCGTCCAGCGGTGAGCCGGCCACCGCGAGGGAGCCGGCCAGCTTGGTCGCGCCGTACACGCCGACCGGGCGGGCGTCGGCGTCCTCGGCCAGGGACTCGCCCTGTCCGCAGACGCCGTACTCGCCGGCCGAACCGATGTGCACCAGACGGGCCTTCGGGGCGCCGAGGGAGAGCGCCTCGCAGAGCACCGCCGGGCCGCGGGCGTTCACCTCGGCGAGCTTGACCGCGCTGCCGGCCACCGCGCCGGCGAAGTTGACCACCGCGTCCGGGGCCAGCGCGGACAGTTCCTCGCCGAGCGGGCCGGCCTGGGCGGTGGCCAGGTCCAGCCGGAGGTCGTGGGCGGGCCGCCGGCCCGCGGTCAGCACGGTGGCACCGGGCAGTGACCGCAGGACGGCGGTGGCGTGACGGCCGAGGAAGCCGTCGCCGCCGAGGAGCAGGATTCTCACGCGGCCCGTCCGTCGCTCTCCACACCCGCGGTGGCGGGCTCGGCGGGCTGGTCGTCCGGGGCGGTGCGGGCGGCCGGGATCGGCAGCTCCGCGACGGCCGGTGTGGTGCCGGTCGACTCGAAGGGCATCAGGACCGGGCGGATGGTGGAGAACTCGGCGTTGGCCCGGTCGTAGTCGTCGGGCCGGCCGATGTCCAGCCAGTAGCCGCCGAACTCGTAGGCGGAGGGCGGGGTGCCGGCGGCCAGCAGGTCCAGCACCAGCTCGTCGAAGCCCAGTGGCAGGCCGGGGGTGTATTTGGCGAGCGCCGAGCGGGAGACGCCGTACACGCCCATCGAGACGCGGTAGTCGATGCTGGGCTTCTCCTGGAAGCCGGTGATGGTGCCCTCGGAGGCGGTCAGCACGCCGAAGTCGATCTTGACCTGGCGGGCGTAGGTGGCGATGGTCAGCGGCGCGCCGGACGCCTCGTGGTGCTTGAGCACCCCGGCGAAGTCCAGGTCGGTCAGGATGTCGCCGTTCATCACCAGGAAGTGCTCAGGCAGGCGCTCCTGCATGGTGAGCAGCGGGCCCATGGTGCCCAGCGGGCTGTCCTCCACGGCGTAGCCGACCCGGAGACCCCACTGGGAGCCGTTGCCGACGTAGGCGCGGATGATGTGGCCGAGGTGGCCGATGGCAAGGGTGACGCTCTGGAAGCCCGCGGCGGCGAGCTGGCGCATCACGATCTCCAGGATCGCGTGCTGGTCGCCGATCGGAACGAGCGGCTTGGGAAGCGCGGTGGTGTACGGGCGGAGACGGACGCCCTTACCGCCGGCCAGGATCACTGCGTGCATGGTGATTCCCCCACGGAAAGGATGTGCAGGACACGAACCTTGAGTACCAGGACGAGCAAGATCGGGTGCGGCGGGTCAGACGTTGTAGATGTCGGTCTTGTAGCGGGCCAGGTTGGCCGGGTCGCGGAAGAACTCGATGGTCTGCTCCAGGCCCTGCTCCAGGCTGAAGGCCGGGGCCCAGCCGGTGGCCTCGCGCAGCCGGGTCGCGTCCGCGACCAGGCGCATGACCTCGGAGTTGGTCGGACGGATGCGCTGCTCGTCCTCCTTCACCAGCAGGTCCACGCCCATCAGCTTGCCGACCAGGGTGACCAGGTCGCCGACCGAGATCTCGCCGCCGGTGCCGGCGTTGAAGGTCCGGCCGACCACCGCGTCGGCGGGCGCGGTGCCCACCGTGCGGAAGGCGTTGGCGGTGTCCTTGACGAACATGAAGTCGCGGGTCGGGCGGAGGTCGCCGAGGGTGATCTCGGTCTGGCCGGCCGCGACCTGGGCGATCACGGTCGGGATGACGGCGCGCATCGACTGGCGCGGGCCGAAGGTGTTGAACGGGCGCAGGGTGACGACCGGGGTCTCGAAGCTGGCGTGGTAGCTGTCGGCCAGCCGGTCCCCGCCCGCCTTGGAGGCGGCGTACGGGGACTGGGTGTTGATCGGGTGGTCCTCGGTGATCGGCACGGTCTGCGCGGTGCCGTAGGTCTCGCTGGTGGAGGTGTGCACCAGGCGGGGGATCTCCAGGTGCCGCACCGCCTCCAGCACGTTCAGGGTGCCGGTGACGTTGGTGTCCACGTACGAGTGGGGGGCGCGGTAGGAGTACGGGATCGCGATCAGGGCGGCCAGGTGGTAGACCGCCTCGGTGCCCTTGACCAGGCCGTTGACCGAGCCCGGGTCCCGGACGTCGCCGAGGACGATCTCGACCGAGTCCAGCACCTCCTCGGACAGGGTCTCCAGCCAGCCGAAGGACGAGAAGGAGTTGTACTGGACCATCGCGCGGACGTGGTGCCCGTCGGCGACCAGGGTCTCGACGAGGTGGGAGCCGATGAAGCCCTCGGCTCCGGTAACCGCGACGCTGCTCATGCGGATTTTCGCTTTCTCGATCTGCCGGGGCGGCCGGTGTCTCTGCGGTGACCGGCCGCCGTTGGCCCGATGGGTGTCTCAGGTGGAGCGGGTACGGCGGTGCACGCGAAAGGAGGCGTGCGGGATATTCGATGTGTACAGCGGTGCTGGATGGTGCGTGTTCAGCGGTGCTGGGTGGTGCGGCCGAGCGCGGGCCCGGCCAGTGCGGTGAGGACGACGGCGGCCGACCCGCAGCCGAACAGCTGCAGGACGATCGGGTCCGCACCTGCCAGCAGCCCGGCGCTCTCGGCGACCGCGGCGGCCAGACAGACGAGGGCGGTGCTCCAGCTGAACCCGAAGGCGTTCAGCAGCAGCGCCAGCCAGAGCGAGCCGCCGAGGAGCAGCATCGCGCCGAGCTGCGGCACACCGAGCGCGGGGGCGCCGGGCCACAGCAGGGTCGCGGCGGCGTCCAGCGCGGCCACGGTGGTGAGGTAGATGAACAGGCAGCCGAGCAGGATCGCGCCGGTGCGGCGGGAGAACTGGCCGCTGGTGTGGCTGGTGCGCAGCGCGGCCACCGCCAGCGCCCGGTAGCGGAAGAGCAGCCACTCGGCGAGGCCCAGGCTGAGCGTCAGCGCGATCATGGCCGGCCCGGTCGGGGTGGTCGACGTCGTCTGCGCGGGGTGGCCGCCGGTCTGCACGGCCTCGTGGATGGTCCCGCCGAGGCCGGCGATCAGCGTGAGCGCGCCGCAGGCCAGACCGAACAGCAGGTGCGGGACCTCCTGGCGGACCGGCAGCTTCAGCTCGACGGACTCCCGTTCGCCGCCGCGGATGCAGACCAGCAGCTCCCGGACGGCCAGTCCGACCGCCAGCGCCAGCGAGGCGAGCAGCACGATCGTGCGGACCAGCTGCGGGACGTCTGCGGCCAGCACCACGCCCGCGCCGACCGAGGCCGGGGCCAGCGCCAGCAGCAGGAACTTCTCCCGCCCGAGCACCAGCAGCACGGTGGCCGCGCCCAGGTAGCAGGACTGCCCGGCCGCGAAGCACAACGCCCCGAGCGGGCCGCCGACCACGTACGCGGCGGCGGCCGCGACCAGCGCGCCGACCGGAGCCCCGACGGCCAGGCAGAGCGCGGCCTCGCGGCGGCGCAGCCGGCCCAGCCAGCGATAGGAGCGGTGCGCCAGCGCCTGGTTGAAACCCCAGCTGACCAGCGTGGCGACGGACAGCGCGAGCATGCCCGAGGGCAGACCGAAGCGCATCCGGGTGGTCGCGAACAGGTTGGCGCCGAGCAGGTAGCCGAGCCCGGGCAGGGCGAACACCAGGCCGCGCACCACGCAGCGCCAGGGGTCGGCCCGCCACGGGTTGGCGAACTCGGAGCTCGGGCCGGGGTAGCGGCGCTCGACCTTCTCGAACAGCTCCTCGGCGACGGTGAACGCGTCGGGGCGGCCGTACAGCAGGGCGGCCTGCTCGTCCGAGAGGCCGTCGGACTCCAGGAAGGCCGCGATCTCGTAGGGGTGGACGGCGTCGGCGCAGACGTCGCGCAGGCGCTCGGCGAGCTCGTCCAGTGGGTCCGCGGAGAGGTAGAGCGAGTCCTCCGGCTCCGGCTCCGGCAGGGCGGGGCGGCGGCGCTTGAGCGGCAGGGTGCGCAGCTGCATGGTGTGCTCGGGACCGGCCTCGTCCGGCACCAGGCGCAGGGGACCGCTCATGCCCCCACCTCGCCGTGCTCGGCGGCCGCTTCGCGGGACGCGCGCCTGTTCATGGTTCGCTCTCTGCGCTCGCTCACGCGCCCACCTCGCTCGGCTCGGGGCGGGCGGCGGCCAGCTGCTGGTCCCAGTCGGGGCTGGGGACCCGGTCGGCCACGGCGACGACGCCGCCGGGCATCCAGCGGGCGGTGCCCAGGAGTTCGGTGTAGATGCCGCGGAAGCCGTCGATGTTCTGGCGGAGGGTGAACTGCTCGATCACCCGCAGCCGGGCGCCCTCGCCGAGCCGGGCGCGCCGTTCGGCGTCGCGCAGCAGCTCGATCGCGGCGGCCGCCATCGGCTCGGGTTCGCGCGGCGGGACGACCAGTCCGGTGTCGCCGACGGCCTCGCGCACGCCGCCGACGTCGGTGGAGACGGTCGCGCGGCCGCAGGACATCGCCTCGATCAGGGTGAACGGGAAGCCCTCGCTGATGCTGGACAGCATGACCACGTTGCCCGCCGCGTACGCGTCGGTGATGTCGGCGACGCGGCCCTCGAAGGCCACCGACTCGGCTATGCCGAGCTCGGCGGCCAGGGCTATGCAGCCGTCCCGGTACGCCTCGCCGCCCTTGGGAGTGCCGCCGAAGAGCCGCAGCCGCGCCTCGGGGATCTCCTTCCGGACGATGGCGAAGGCCCGGATCAGCGTCTCCAGGTCCTTGATCGGGTCGACCCGGCCGGCCCAGCTGAGGGTCGGCGTCTCTGGTTCGGGGCCGGCGGGCGGGAAGGCCGCCGGGTCCACCCCGTTGTAGACGGTGCGGATGTGCGAGGACGGCGTGCCGCCGCGCTCCTCCCAGCGCCGGTTGTACCGGTTGCCGGGGGTGACCAGGGCGGCCTGCCGGTAGCTCTCCTCGGCGAGCATCCGGTAGAAGCCGAGCAGCAGCGCCTTGACCGGCCAGCGGTAGGGGCCGGTGCGGTAGCCGAGGTAGCGCTCACGCAGGTAGATGCCGTGCTCGGTCAGCAGAAACGGTACGCCGTACTGCTGGGCGGCGATCAGCCCCGGCAGGGTGGCGAGCCCGCCGCTGGCCGCGTGCGCGACGCCGTCCTTGGGCGGCTCGACCGAGAGCGGCCGCAGGGCGTGCTCCAGCAGGTCGGTGGCGTTCAGGGCGTCGTGCAGGGTGGGCCGCGAGACCGCGGTCGGCAGGTAGTCGCGGGTCCAGACGTGCTGGAGGGTGCGCAGCGCCCGCTCGCTGCGCAGCGCCGGGCTGAGCACCCCGTGCCGGGCGAGGTCGGCGAAGTTGTACAGCTCGGTGCCGAAGTGGGTGGTGTAGACCGGGTCGAGGATGGAGTGCAGGAAGCGCTCGTACGCGTTGAGGAAACGCCGCATCTCCTTGCCGCGGGGCGGACGGCCTTCCGAGGCCGGTCCCCACAGCGGGGCGGTGGTGACCGACCGCACGTTGGCGGGCAGCTCCCAGGCCAGTGGTTCGTGCCCGGTTCCGGTGACGGCGATGACGTCGAACTCGACGTCCGGCATGCCCTGGACGAGCTGGTCGCACCAGACGCTCACGCCGCCGTGCTGGTGCGGATACGTCCCCTCGGTGAGCAGGGTGACGCGCATTCCTGTCCCCCCTCCTGTTCTTGCGTCGGTTCCGGCCTGGATGACCGGAACGGGAGCCGTGGCGGGGCCGGGCCGGGTGACCGGCCCGACCCCGCCGACGGCGGTGGTACCGGTTACCGGTTGCCGGAGCGTCCGGTGGTGCTGCTCGGCGTGGCCGTCCCCCCAGAGGCCTTGCCGTTCTTCTTCGCGGCCGTGTCGCCCTGGTGGCCGTCGCCGCCCCGACCGATGTTGCCAGCGGCGACATCCTTGCCGGGCACCGGGGTTCCACTACCCGGGACCAGGGACGGAGCGGGCTTGCGGGTGGTGTCGCTCGGGCCCACCGGGACCGGGGTGGCGACACCCTGCGGCACGACCTTCTTGTCCGCCGGCGCGGGCGCCGGGACGGACTTGGCCGCGACGCTCGGCGCGACGGCGGCCGGGGCGGCCGGCGCGGACGGCAGCTGCAGGGTGACGCTGCTCTGCAGCGCGCCCGGGGACACCCAACCCGAGAGGCTACCGGCGTAGGACGAACCGAACCCGCCCGTTCCGATGGCCAGCTTCTGAGCAGTTCCGGTCGGCATGGTGGCCTGGATCTGAACGCCGGCCGGCGCGTTGACGGTGACGGTGCCGCCGATCCGGTAGGCGGTGACCTGGCCGGAGGCGAGGGCGTTGTTCCAGGCCGCACGGCGCTGGAACTCCTGGCCGATCTCGCGCTGGCTCAGGTTCACGATCGGGGCGCTGTCCGCGTGCAGCGAGCGGTAGGTGCCGAGGATCTTCTCCAGCACCGGGTACAGGATGCGGTCCTCGGACAGGTTCGACTGGTGCACGAAGTGCGGGCGCGGGTCGTTGTTCAGCACGTGGCCGAGGTCGATCCGGGCCTCCAGCGGCACGATGTACGACTGGTAGCCGGTGTTGACGTCCAGCGGCTGGGACAGGCAGGTGGAGTTGGCGTTGTTCTCACAGACGCCGCTGCCGCCGTTGGCCTTGCTGGTGTAGATCCAGTTGTACTCGTCGGCCTCCTCCTTCGCCGTGCCGGCGTTGTAGAAGACGTTCATCGGGTACCGCGGCACGGTCAGCACGGACGAGCCGACGGCGCGCTGGCCGGTCTCCCGGGAGGCGTCGCTGGCGGTGAACTTGATGCCGTTGGCGACCAGCGCCGGCGCCAGGTTCGGGTTGTCGCTCGTCTCCTGCGGCGCGGTCAGCAGCCCGGAGTGCTCACCGGTGACCAGGGTCTGCGGGTCGACCTGGAGGCCGTTCGCGGCGGCCCAGTCGAAGTTGTTCTTGATCTGGCCGGAGATGGTGCTCTGGTCGACCCAGACGGTGGCGCCCGCGGTGTTCTTGGTGCAGACCCACGGCACCACGGTGACGTTCTGCTCGCAGCCCAGGTACGGGTGGGTGTAGGTGTGGTTGACCCACCGGTAGCTGGTCTGGTCGGCGATCATCTGGTTCGCCGTCGGGTCCACCGTGGTCTGGTGGTCGGCCTTCCAGTCCTCGCTGCCGCCACCGTTGAACACCATGTCCAGGGTGAAGTTGTTGGCGGTCTGCCACTGCTTGAGGTGGTTGGCGTCGTCGACCGTCATCCGGATCGGGCTGGCGGTGTCCGGGGTGCCGGGCGGGCAGGTGACGTCGCCGGGGGTGCACTTGAGCACGGTGTCCCAGCGGTCGTCGGCCAGGAAGACGTCGTCCACGTGCGTGGCGAAGTAGTTGCGGTCGTAGCCGAGGTGGACGCCCTGGGTGAGCCAGTCGACCATGCCGCGGGCCAGCAGGCGGTACTGCTGCTGGTACTGGTTGTAGACGAACGTGACGACCAGTTCCTTGCGGCCGTCGTGGGTGTACTCGCCGACCAGGGAACCGCGGGCGGTCGTGCTGGGTATCGGCGCGTCGACCAGCGGAACGAACGAGGCGCCGGCCGGCAGGCTGGCGAGCGGAGTGGCCAGGTAGCCGTAGCTCTCGCTGACGTTCGGGTCGTTGTCCTCGAACGGGACGCTGCCCTTGAGGTACCCGAACGGGCCCGAAGTTCCGGCCGCGGTGGTGGCGCCCTGGAATCCGTCGAGAGTGCCCACGAATCCGGGATTCTGGGCGTAGTTCAGGCCGACTCCGGGGTTGGCCCACGTGTAGGCGTCGATCTGGCGGACGCTGAATGCGGCTTCGTACGTCGCGATCGCCGTCATCTCGGCGGCACTGTTGGGGAAGGGGTTTTCGTTGGGCAGCACGATGCCCTGGAACTTCCCCCGGGGCAGGCCGTTCACCGTGTCGCTCAGGAAAGCCGAGTTGATGACGGGGCGGTTGGGGTCATTGAGGCTGACGACCTTGTAGGGCGTGCCCTGGCTCTTCAGCTCGGCGGTGATGGCAGCGACGGACGGGCCTCCGTCGTCGACGACCAGGACGGTGAGGTCGATCCTGGGCGGCGTGGTGTCGGCGTGGGCCAGGGTGGTCTGCAAGCCGCTGGCCAGCAGGACTGCCGCCGCGCACGCGGCGACTCTTCGGGTCGCTCGACCCATGGTGATCCTCCCCTTGGTGCAGACGTCGCGCTGCTCGGCGCTCGCCTGCCGTGTAGCTGTTCGCGGGCAGCAGGCTGCCCGGGCCCATCCTGGTCGAGGGACGCCGGTGCGGGGGACCAATTGGGCGAGAGTGCAGCGAACCTGTTACCAACGTTCATGGTGAGGCCATGAAGGCGCTGATTGTGACCGGAACCGTACCGGCGGCGCAAATAATGAATTGAAAATGAAAAACCGGAAGCTGAGTGCTACGCGCGGTTACCGACGGTGGGGCCCAGTGGGGCGGGCGGGACACCTGCACTGTCGCCGTTGCGCATGACACTCTTGCACATCTCGCCGCCCCGTTGGGCAGGTTCATGCAATATCGGGCGCCGCTGTGCCATGTGACAGTCCGAATATGCAATGGAGGTGCTCACGTGGTCGATCAGCATAGCGAGTCCGGGGGATTCCCGAGCGTACGGAATGCGTCACCGGAGCCGCGCGGAACGCCGCTGGTCGGACGTGGCCTCGGATTGCGCGGCGCGCCGAATGCCCGGGATCCGGTCGGGCGCCGGGCAGTTGACGGGCGGATTTTCCGGCGCGGGGTGGCCCTGCGCGGTGATGGCCTGAACCATGTCACCGCCACCGCCGCCACCGCCGCCGCCGCCGACGACGACGACGGACGGCTCGGCGCGCTCGGCCTGCGCGGCGCGGTGGACCCGCGGAGCACGGGCGAGGTCCGCGCGACAGGTCCGGACGCGCGCTCGACTGCGTGATGCTTCATCATGTATCGCTGCTGGCAGCGGAGTTCGACATGTTCTCTCGGCTGGTCCGCCACGTGCCGGCCGATCCCGGGCCGAGGCGCCGGTGCGGAGCCGCCCGGCGGCGGCCGGGCCGTCGGGCCGATGGCCGGCCTCTACCGATGGTCCGTCACGGATCCGAGCGCGCGGACGTTTCGCGAGCCTGATGAGGCGCCTGGCGGGCCGTCAGGAGTAGTCGTCGCTGTTCCACCGCTCGACGGCGGGGATTTGCACGGCCGGGCCGCCGCACTGCTGCCGGCCGCCCTCGGGGTGGACGACGAGGTGCGGGCCGGGGTGCGCGCCAACCTGCCGGCCGACCCGGGGGGCGGTCACGGAGGGCGACAGGGAGCCGGGCGGGGAGCCGGGCACGGAGGCCCGGCCCCCCGGAGGGAGGTTCAGCCCTCGTTGATCAGCCCCTCGCGCAGCTGGGTGAGCGTCCGGGTGAGCAGCCGGGAGACGTGCATCTGGGAGATCCCGATCTCCTCGCCGATCTGCGACTGGGTCAGGTTCCCGAAGAACCGCAGCATGATGATCCGGCGCTCGCGCGGCGGCAGCTTGGCCAGCAGCGGCTTGAGCGACTCCCGGTACTCGACGCCCTCGAGCGCGAGGTCCTCGTAGCCGAGCCGGTCGGCCAGCGGGCCGTCGCTGTCCTCCTCGCCGGTGCTGGAGTCGAGCGAGCTGGCGGTGTACGCGTTGCCGACCGCGAGGCCCTCGACCACGTCCTCCTCGCTGACCCCCAGGCAGGCCGCCAGCTCGGCGACGGTGGGGGAGCGGTCCAGGCGCTGGGAGAGCTCGTCGCCGGCCTTGGTGAGCGCCAGCCGCAGCTCCTGGAGCCGGCGCGGAACCCGGACCGACCAGCTGGTGTCCCGGAAGAAGCGCTTGATCTCGCCGACCACGGTGGGCATCGCGAAGGTGGGGAACTCCACCCCGCGCTCCGGGTCGAACCGGTCGATCGCCTTGATCAGGCCGATGGTGCCGACCTGGACGATGTCCTCCATCGGCTCGTTGCGGCTGCGGAAGCGCGCCGAGGCGTACCGGACCAGCGGCAGGTTGAGCTCGATCAGGGTGTCGCGGACGTAGGTGTGCTCGGTGCTCCCCGGGTCCAGCGCGGCCAGCCGCAGGAACAGCGAGCGGGAGAGCGTCCGGGTGTCCAGCCCGGAGCCGGGCGGCGCGTCCGTTCCCGTGTCGGGGCCGGGCGGCCGGACAGGTTCGGCCCGCTGCCGCGGGACCAGGTCCTCGACGACGGCCGTGCCGTTGGCCTGGCCAGCGTGGATCTCCGCAGTGCCCAGCTCTCCGGACATGCACCCACCCCCTTGTGACTGTCAGTTGAACGGGGGCCGTCGCGCGGTGGTTCCCGGCGAGGGCCTTCCCCCTCCATACCGGAACACGGTCCACGGCAAACCCGAACGTCGCAAGATGTCACGCCGGGGTAACTGGCTGCAATCTCAGTCTTCCCAGGAGTTCCCGGTCCGAAGCCTGGTCAGGATCCGGGAGAGCAGCCGGGACACGTGCATCTGGGACATCCCCAGCTCGGTGCTGATCTGGGACTGGGTCAGGTTGGCGAAGAACCGCAGCATCACGATCCGCCGCTCCCGCTCGGGGAGCTGGACCAGCAGGTGGCGGACCATGTCCCGGTGCTCGACCTCGGCCAGCGCGGAGTCCTCGTAGCCGAGCCGGTCGAGCAGGGCGAGCCCGCCCTCGTGCTCCTGCGCGGCCTCCAGGGACGCCGCGTTGTACGCCCGCCCGGCGTCCAGGCAGGCCCGCACGTCCTCCTCGGGGATCCGCAGGCTGGCGGCGATCTCGGGCACCTTGGGCACCCGCCCGTGCAGCACCGTCAGCTCCTCCATCGCGCCGCTGACCTGGACCCACAGCTCCTGGAGCCGGCGCGGGACGTGCATGGTGCGGACGTTGTCCCGGAAGTAGCGCTTGATCTCGCCCAGGATGGTCGGCAGCGCGTAGGTCGGGAACTGGACGCCGCGGCCGGGGTCGAAGCGGTCGATCGCGTTGATCAGGCCGATGGTGCCGACCTGGACGACGTCCTCCATTGGCTCGCTGCGGCTGCGGAAACGGGTCGCCGCGTAGCGGACCAGCGGGATGTTGACCTCGATCAGGGCGGCCCGGACCCGTTCCCGTTCGGGGGCGTCCGGGGGCAGCTCGGCGAGCCGCTCGAACAGCACCCGGGTCAGCGTCCGGACGTCCACGGCGGGGCGGCCGCCGGGGCCGCGCAGCCGGTCCGGGCGGAGCTCGCCGGCCGGGCTGGTGATCGCAGCCAGCACTTCGTCCACGGACACCTCACCCCTCCCAAAGTCGTCATCGGCGGGCCCTGCGGATCGGGTGTCGCGGCTGGCTCATCACCTCGCCATGTCCGGCAAAACCGGTCATAGCATCACAAGGTGGGCACAGGTCGGGCAAGCACCCGGCGGAGGTGTGTTGGTGGGCCGTTCAACCTTTCCCGGGCCGGCCGGCGAGGCGCCGCAAGGATCGTTCCGGGACGTAGCAGGGCGCCCCGTCCGGAGGCCGGACGGGGCGCCGCGGTCCGTCCGGGGGAAGGCCCGGTGCGGGCTCCGGACGGACGGGGTGGAACGGGGTGGGGCCGGACGGGTGCTCAGACCTCGACGTCGGCGATCACCCAGGTGGCGAACTCGCGCCAGAGGCCGGCCGCCGCCTGGTGGTCCGGGTGGGTCAGGTAGGCCTGGAGGGACTCGCGGTCCTCGACCAGGCTGTTGATCGCGTAGTCGTACGCGATGTCGCGTTCGGTGGTGTTCCAGCCGCACTCCCACTCGCGCAGCTCGGGGATCACCGCGCCGAGCGCGTCGAAGGCCTTGGCGCCGGCGAGCACGCGCTCTTCGTCCTTGCTGACGCCTTCGTTGAGCTTGAACAGGACCAGGTGGCGGATCACGATTGCCGCTCCTCGCGGACGGGGACAGAGGGTCCCGCTCACCGTAGCCGGTGCGTGCGGCCCGGTCGCGGCCCGTCCGTCACTCGATCAGACCATCGCTCGATCGGGCCGTCACTTGATCAGACCGGTCATGAAGGTGCCGACCGCCTTGGCCGCGTTCGAGATCCCCTCGAACCCGAGCTGGACCAGCTCGGCGGAGCGGGAGGGCGAGGTGATGATCGAGTAGAGCACGAAGATGAACAGGAGGGCCATGCCGATCTTCTTCGCCTGCGCCATCGGGTGACCTTCCTCCCAGCCGTGGGCCGCCGTCATCCGGTCCCCGAGCGGCCTGCTGGGGGCAGCTTATCCACCCGGACGGGCTATCAAGTGTGCGACGCGTTCAGCCGGCGGGACGAAGGTCCCCGCGAGTGGGGCCTTTCTCCGGGTGCCGCGTCGCGGGCCGGGCGGCAGGATGGAGGACGTACCGAGGATCTGGCAGGAATCCCCGGTGCATGGATCCGGAGCTCCCCGCTGTGGGACCGGCCGTCGCGGCTTCCCCCCGACGCGGCGCCGGTTGTGGGACTCCGCCGGGGGAGCGGTCAGTCCCCCCGAGCCGCTCCCCCCTCCAGGCTCCGTACGGACCGGGCACCGGTGGTCATCGGCCCGGGGTACGGAGCCCTTTTTCGTGCCCGCCTCCGCACCGTCTCCGCACCGGTTCCGTGCCCGGCCCGGACGTGGCGGAGGGGGAAACGCCGAGGGCCCGTCCGGATCGGACGGGCCCTCGGGCTTTCGAGCGGTAGCGGTGGGATTCGAACCCACGGTGGAGTTGCCCCCACACACGCTTTCGAGGCGTGCTCCTTTGGCCGCTCGGACACGCTACCGAGAGGAACTCTACCGGAGGGGTGGCGCAGTCACGAAATCCGTATCGCCCCGGCGGCCGGCGGGGCCTCAGCGGTGGGTGTCGAAGAAGGCCCGCAGCTGTTCGCCGCACTCCTCCGCGAGGACCCCCCAGACCACCTCGGGGCGGTGGTTGAGCCGGCGGTCGCGCATCACGTCGAAGAGCGAGCCGGCCGCGCCGGCCTTCTCGTCGAGGGCGCCGTAGACCACCCGGTCGATCCGGGACAGCACGATGGCGCCGGCGCACATGGTGCACGGCTCCAGTGTGACGACCAGTGTGCAGCCGCTCAGCCGCCACTCCCCGACCGCCTCGGCGGCCTGCCGGATCGCGACCACCTCGGCGTGCGCGGTCGGGTCGCCGACCGCCTCGCGCTCGTTGTGGCCGCGTCCGATCACCTCGCCGTCCGGGCCCAGGACGAGCGCCCCGACCGGGACGTCCCCGGTGGCCGGCGCCAGCGCGGCCTCGGCGATGGCGAGGCGCATCGGCGCCGTCCAGCGGTCGCGCACCGGGTCGGGGCGGACGGGGGCGGGCAGCGGGGGGACGTGCGGGACGGTCGGCGGGGTGGATGCGGCGGGCTGCATGGCATCCAGTGTCGGGTATCCGGTGGTGGACACCGGCACGACCGGACCCGCTACCGGACGGCCTCCAGGACCTCGCCGCAGCCCAGGGCCTCGGCGATCTCCTCCAGGGCGTCGCCCGGCACCGCGCCCTCGCCGCTGAGCGCCAGCAGCTCGTCGGCCGCGAGGCCGAACTCGGTGAGCAGGTGGGCGTCGCCGAGCGGGCCGACCGGGACGCCGCCGGGGGTCTCGGCGTCCTCCTCGTCCTGCTCCGCGGCCTCCTCGGCCTCGTCCAGCAGGTGGTCGAGGTCGCCGAACTCGCTCTCGCCGGCCTGGTCGACCAGTTCGTCGGTGAGGACGGACCCGTAGGAGCTGCGGGCGGCCGCGGCGCCGTCCGACACGAAGATCCGCGGGTCCTCCTCGCCGTCCACGCGGACGATGGCGAACCAGACGTCCTCCTGTTCGATGAAGATCAGGACGCTGTCGTCGTCCTGGGTGGAGTCGCGGGCCAGATCGGCCAGATCGGCCAGGGTTTCGACGTCGTCGAGCTCCGTCTCGCTCACATCCCACCCGTCCTCGGTGCGAGCAAGCACTGCAGCGAAGTACGCCACCAGGGACACTCCCAAGATCATCGGTCTCGGCTGTCGGCGCGCACGGGCAGCGCGAAATCTGGCCGCCCCCGCGCCAGAGGCGGTCCGCTTGTTCGGACCGTCCCATCGGAATCGTGACAGAAAGCCCGCCCTCGCGGGGGGTGTTCGGCAGCGCGTCTTTGCAGGTCGTGTCGGAAGGGCCGGGTGGCGGAGGGGGAAGTCGGGTCAGGACGGTCCGAAGCCGGTCGAAATTTGCTCCGAACGCCCGTCCGGGCCGCCCCGGCTCCCTTCCGGGCCCCCGGTGCTCCCCGCGCCGGGGTGCGCGTCAGGATCCCGTCAGGTCGGTGCGGAGGGTCGTCGGGCCGTGTCAGATCCGGAAGGTTCGCATCCGCATCGCCTCGCGCATCCGCCGTTCCTTGGTCCGCCGGGGCTGGACCCGCTCCCGCAGCTCGCGGGCCTCGGTGAGCTCGCGCAGGAAGACGGCCCGCCGCTTGCGGCGCTCCGCCTCGGTCTCCGGGTGGTCGTACGGCGGGCCCGGGCTGCGGCCCACCCCGTCGACGGGCTCGTCCATCGAGCCGTCCCCAGGGTTCGGGTTGCTCGTCATAAGACGTGACATTCCCAGAACGGCCCGGTTGATACCACAGGAGGCACTTCCGTCCGGACATTCGCCCCGGGTCACGGCGTGTCACCGATCCGTCACCCGGACCGGCGCCCGGGCGGGCACGGCGGGTCGTACACCCGTCCAGGACCGGGCTAACCTCGATACATGCGTCTCCACGTCGTCGACCACCCCCTGGTCGCCCACAAGCTCTCCACCCTGCGCGACGAGCGCACCGACTCGCCGACCTTCCGTCGCCTGACCGACGAACTGGTGACCCTCCTCGCCTACGAGGCCACCCGGGACGTCCGCACCGACGAGGTGGAGATCACCACGCCCGTGGCGGTCACGCTGGGTACCCGGCTCAGCTACCCGCGCCCGCTGGTGGTCCCGATCCTGCGGGCCGGCCTCGGCATGCTGGACGGGATGACCCGCCTGCTGCCGACCGCCGAGGTCGGCTTCCTCGGCATGGTCCGCAACGAGGAGACCCTCGAGGCCTCCACCTACGCCACCCGGATGCCGGACGACCTCTCCGGCCGCCAGGTCTACGTGCTCGACCCGATGCTGGCCACCGGCGGCACGCTGGTCGCCGCGATCAGGATGCTGATCGAGCGCGGTGCCACCGACGTCACCGCCGTGGTGCTGCTGGCCGCCCCCGAGGGCGTCGAGGTGATGGAGCGGGAGCTGGCAGGACTGCCGGTCACCGTCGTCACCGCCGCCGTGGACGAGCGGCTCAACGAGAACGGCTACATCGTCCCCGGCCTGGGCGACGCGGGCGACCGGCTGTACGGCACGGCCGGCTGAGCCTCCCCGCCCGAGCCTCCCCGCCCGGGCCACCGAACACCGAGAGCCCCCGGCACTGCGTCTGCCGGGGGCCCTCTCCGTCGTCGGGCGGGGTGTCAGCAGCTGCCGCTGGGGGCCGGGGTGGGGGAGGGCTTGGTGGCCAGCGCGAGGGCGGCGGCCGCCTGGGTCTCGTCCAGCAGGGCGTTGTAGCTGTCGCCGATCACGAAGTCCACGCTGCCGTCGGTGCGGGCGTCGGCGGTGACGGCGGCCCCGGCGATCTGCGAGCCGACCAGGGTGCCCGCGCCGGCGCCGGCCGGGCCGGCGATCACCTGGGCGGTGCCGGGCACCTTCTTGTCCAGCTCGGCCGGGGCGTTGCCGACCTTGCCGATGACGAAGCCGCGCTTCTTGAGGTCCTCGGCCGTCCGGCCGGCCAGACCGGCCTTGGTGGTGGCGTTGTAGACGTTCACGGTGACCGCGGAGGGCTGCGGGACGGCGTGCGGGTCGCCCTGCGCGGCGGCGGCCGCGGCGGCGGGATCGCCCGGGGTGGCGCCCGGTGTCGGGGCGGCCAGCGCCTTGCCGGACGGGGTCGCGCAGGCCTGTGCCGAGGTGTTCTTGTTCCTGCCGGTGAAGATGTCGTACAGCTGCACGCCGCCGAGTGCGACCAGGGCCAGGGCGAGCAGGCCGGCGAGCGCGGCGATCACCTTGCGGCTCTTCTTCGGAGGCCGGCCCAGTCGCGGGTAGGTGTTGCCGGTGACGCGGTACTGCTTCCCCTTGAGGCCTCGGGGAGTCAACATGCTCACGGTTTGTCTCCCCCTCGTACCAGGGCGGGGTCGGGATGACGGATCGGCCGGGTGGGGACTCCCCGGTGCGGGCGGAATCCCCTGGTCGCGGCCGTAGTCAGCAGCGTAGTGCCGTACGGCCTCGAAGGTACTAAACGATCATCATCTGGCGTACGCCGGTACCCGAAAGGGGGTACCCGGGTACGCGCGGACCGCCCTCCGCCAGGTGGCGAGGGGGCGGTCCGGAGAGCCCGTGGCGGTCCGACGGTCCCCGTGGTGGGGGTCCGTCACTCCATTTCGAGGACGCGGGCGTGCAGCACCTGGCGCTGCTGCAACGCGGCCCGGACGGCCCGGTGCAGGCCGTCCTCCAGGTAGAGGTCGCCGTGCCACTTCACCACGTGGGCGAACAGGTCCCCGTAGAAGGTCGAGTCCTCGGCCAGAAGGGTTTCGAGGTCGAGTTGGCCCTTGGTGGTCACCAGCTGGTCGAGTCGCACCGGGCGCGGGGCGACGTCAGCCCACTGGCGGGTGCTCGTCCGGCCGTGATCCGGGTACGGCCGCCCATTGCCGATGCGCTTGAAGATCACACGGAAAGCCTACCGTTTGGGCGGCGGATGGCGCAGCAGCCGCGGCTCCGCCACGCGCGCCGGTGTGAACTGCGAGTGGGCGAATGCAGCTGTTTGATGGGAAATGTCGCGAACATCGCCTCGGGCCGATCGGGTTCCGTGCCGATGCCGAAGCGTTCCGAAGCGTTCCGATCCGCTCAGGAGTGTGCACCGATGGACTCCGACACCACCCCGCCGACCGTCCGGGAGATCGCCGACGGGTACGCCTTCACCGGTCCGGCCCTCGACCTCGGGGCGGTGCTGCTGGACGGCACCGCGTACCCGGACGCCCAGGTGCGCGTCCCGCTCGGCGTGCTCAACCGGCACGGGCTGGTCGCCGGGGCCACCGGCACCGGGAAGACCAAGACCCTCCAGCTGATCGCCGAGCAGCTCTCCGGCCAGGGCGTGCCGGTGTTCCTCGCCGACGTCAAGGGGGACGTCTCCGGCGTCGCCGCGCCCGGGACGCCGAGCGAGCGGACCGGCGCCCGGGCCGCCGAGGTGGGCCAGCAGTGGGCGCCGCAGGGCTGCCCGGCCGAGTTCTACGCGCTGGGCGGGCAGGGCGACGGCATCCCGATCCGGGCCACCGTCACCAGCTTCGGGCCGCTGCTGCTGTCCAAGGTGCTCGACCTGAACGAGACCCAGGAGTCCTCGCTCAGCCTGGTCTTCCACTACGCCGACGCCAAGGGCCTGGAGCTGTACGACCTCAAGGACCTCACCGCGGTGATCGCCTTCCTCACCTCGCCCGAGGGCAAGGAGGAGCTGCGGACCATCGGCGGGCTCTCGCCGGCCACCGCCGGGGTGATCCTGCGGGCGCTCACCGTGCTGGAGAACGAGGGCGCCGGGGCGTTCTTCGGCGAGCCCGAGTTCGACACCGCCGAGCTGCTGCGGACCACCCCGGACGGCAGGGGCGTGGTCTCGGTGCTGGAGCTGCCCGCGGTGCAGGACCGGCCGCGGCTGTTCTCCACCTTCCTGATGTGGCTGCTCGCCGACCTCTACCAGGAGCTGCCCGAGGTCGGCGACCCCGACAAGCCCAAGCTGGTCTTCTTCTTCGACGAGGCGCACCTGCTGTTCAAGGGCGCCTCCAAGGCCTTCCTGGAGGCGATCACCCAGACCGTGCGGCTGATCCGCTCCAAGGGCGTCGGCATCTTCTTCGTGACCCAGACCCCGCGGGACGTCCCGTCCGACGTGCTGGCGCAGTTGGGCAACCGGGTGCAGCACGCGCTGCGCGCCTTCACCCCGGACGACGCCAAGGCGCTCAAGGCCACCGTCTCGACCTTCCCGCGCTCCTCGTACGACCTCGGCGCGGTGCTCACCTCGCTGGGCACCGGCGAGGCCGTCGTCACCGTCCTCTCCGAGAAGGGCGCGCCGACGCCGGTGGCGGCGACCAGGCTGCGGGCGCCGCAGTCGCTGATGGGGCCGATCGGGGCGGCGGACCTGCGGGCGGTGGTGGACGCCTCACCGCTGACGGCGCGCTACCGGGACGCGATCGACCGGGAGTCGGCGTACGAGAAGCTGGCGGCGCGCGCACCCCGGCCGGAGCCGGCGCCGGTCGAGCCGCCCCCGCGGGCACCCGCCGAGCCCGCGCCGCGGCGGGAGGAACCCAAGGGGGCGGGCGGGCTGTTGGGCTCGCTGCTCAGCAACCCGACCGTGAAGTCCTTCGCGCGCTCGGCCGGCAAGCAGCTCGGGCAGGAGATCTCGCGCAGCCTGTTCGGGACGTCCAAGCGGCGGCGGTGACCCGGCCGGAAAGGGCGGTGACCCGGTCGGAGAGGGGGGACTCAGCAGGAGGCGGCGGCGCCTCAGCCGGAGAGGGCGGCGCTGATCCGGTCCAGGGAGGACAGCCGCATCAGGCCGTAGTGGTAGAACTCGACCTCGGGGACGCCGAGTTCGCGCAGCGTGGTGATCTTGGCGGCGAGGTTCTCCGGGCCGTCGCAGTCGGAGGACATCGGGCGCAGGATCACCGCCATGGACTGCGGGCGGACGCCGTGCAGGGCGAACGCGGCGATCTTCTCCCGGACCGCCTCCGGGGTCCTCGCGTAGCCGAGGGTCTCGACCTGGTCGGTGACCTGCGCGAGGGCGGGCAGGTCGATGCCGGCGAGCCAGCCACTGCCGGGGCCGCCGCCGTCCATGAAGCTCAGCCGCATCCCGTGCCGGCGGGCCTGCTCGGTGAGTTCGGCGGCCAGCGAGGTGACGGTGGCCGCCGAGGCGTCCACGTAGGCGGCGAAGGCGCCGTCGGCCAGGGCGCTCAGGTCGGCGGGCTCGGCGGCGGCGGACTCGTCGGCCAGTCGGTGGCGCAGCTCGGCGCGGACCGCCTCGGCCACCTCCTCGGCGGGGACGCCCGCGCGGGTGGCGGCGGCGCGGCAGTGCGGGCAGAAGCAGACCCCGAGCAGGGCCTCGGCGGTCGGGCCCAGCTCCTCGAAGTACCGCTCGTGGTGGTAGCCGTGGCGCAGCCCGTGGAAGTGCAGGGACTCGGCGCGGATCGCGTCCACGCCGTACCGGGCCAGTTCGGCGACCAGGGTCAGCGCGTACTCCCGGACCTCCGGGTTCGCGGGGCAGAGCTCGGTGAGGTGGCGGTCGCCGAAGGCGTTGGCCGGGGCGCAGTCCGGGTGGGCGAAGCCGAGCCGGTCGTTGTGGCAGAAGACCGTCCAGGCGTGCAGCTTCAGGCCGCGGCGGCGGGCCTGCTCGGCGGCCTCGGCGAAGGGGTCGCGCTCGCCGATCGCGGTGGACGGCACGGGCGCGAGGCGGCGGCCCAGCCAGCGGACCGGGTCGGGGCGGAAGTACGCCGCGCCCGGTTCCAGGTAGCGGACCACCCGGCGGGGGTTGTGCGGGAAGACGTCGCGGGCCTCGTGGTAGACCGAGGCGAGGGTGACACCGCCGACCCCGGCGCGCTCGGTGAGGTTCCCGAAGAAGGTGTCGGCGCCCTCGTCGAGCAGGTCGGTGGCGAAGGCGAGGACGGACGACTCCACGGTGCGGCTCCGGAGCTGGGGGAGGGTGAGCCGCCCACGCTAGCCGCAGGGGTCGGATTGGTCTATACCTGACCACCCGGGCGGGGGATGCCCCGTCCGGGTGGTGCCGCGGGCCGGGCGGGCTACAGGCCCAGGTCGTCGAGCTCCTTGAGCAGCGCGGCGTTGGGGCTGTCGGGGTTCGTGGCGGCCGGCTTGGCCGACGTGCCGGACCCGGCCGACGTGCCGGACTTGGCCGACCTGGCCGGGAACGTGGTCGTGGGCGCCGCCGACGGTTCGGCCGAGGAGCCGGCCGCGGCCGGGCGCGGGGTGCGGCTGCGGAAGATCCAGGCGCCGGCCAGGCCGCCGACCAGGCCGCCCAGGTGGGCCGACCAGCTGATGCCCGGGGCGACACCGGGCAGCGCGCCGGTGACCATGTACGCGTAGGAGGCGCCGAGCACCACGCCGATCAGGGTGTCGATCAGGTTGCGGTCGAAGACCCCGCGCAGCACCACGTAGCCGAAGTAGCCGAACACCACGCCGCTGGCGCCTGCGCTGATCCGGTTGGGGCTGTCGAACACCCAGGAGCTCAGCTCGCTGGTCAGGGCGACCAGCAGGGTCAGGCCGAGGAACTTCCTCACCCCGCGGTAGGCCGCCAGGAAGCCGAAGACGAACAGCGGGCCGGAGTTGGCCTCCAGGTGCGCCCAGTTCCAGTGCAGGAACGGCGCGGTGACGACGTTCGGCAGCCGCGTGACGTCCTGCGGGATGATGCCGAACCGCTTGCCGAGGTCGTAGTCGTCCATCCAGTTCACCAGCTGGACCAGCCAGATCGCGGCCAGCACCCCGACCATGGTGAACAGCGCCCGACGGGCGTCGGCGATCATCTTGACGGGGTCGAGCGTGCTCGTCGTACTGCTGCTGTGCTCCGAGGCCATGGCCCAGACTCTAGGGGCGGTGGGACCGCCCGTGCACCCCGTTACAGTGACCCGTGACGGTCAGTCCACGGCCGTCGACGGCCCGTTGAGAGGTGACAGACCCATGAGCGAGCGCGCGCCACTGCCGTACGAGTTCCTGCCGCAGGTGCCGTCCTTCCGGCTGAGCAGTCAGGACGTCACCGAAGGCGGCACGCTGGACGCGGAGTTCATCCACGCCGGCGGCAACCTCTCGCCGCAGCTGACCTGGTCGGGCCTGCCGGAGGGCACCCGGAGCATCGCGGTCACCTGCTACGACCCGGACGCGCCGACCGGCTCCGGCTGGTGGCACTGGCTCGCCCTCGACCTGCCCGCCGACACCACCGGCCTGCCGCGCGGCGCCGGCTCCTCGGACGCCGACCTGCCCGGCGAGGCCTCCTTCCACGGCCGCAACGACTTCCCGGGCAACCGCTACGACGGCGCCGCCCCGCCGCCCGGCGCCCCGCACCGCTACGTCTTCGCGGTGCACGCGCTGGACGTGGAGAAGCTGGGCGTCGCCGCCGACGCCCCGCCGGCCCAGGTGGGCTTCAACCTCACGTTCCACACCATCGGCCGGGCGCTGCTGACCGCCGAGTACGGGGTCTGATCCTCGGCGGTGTCCGAGCGGCCGGTCGAGGTCCGGCTGCCGCTCGGCTTCGCGGTCCGTGGCCGGGACGGCGTGGCCCGGTTCCGCTCCGGCGACGGCTGGTACCGGGTCGCCGTCTAGGCCCGGGCCTGGTCCCCCGCCGCGTGCCGGGCGCGGGCGGCGAGCCCGCGCAGGTGCTCGCGCAGCTCCGGCGGCTCGTGCACCTCGAAGGCGCAGTCCAGCGCCAGCAGCCGCATCGCCGTCCACTCCAGCGACTCCGAGCGGGAGCGGAACCGGCAGCTGTGCTCGTCGATCGGCTCGACCTCGGCCTCGGTGTCGCCCGGCCGCAGGCCGTGGCGGACCCGCTCGGCCGGGGCGTGCACGGTGGCGACCACGGCGCCGCCCGGTGACGGGCGGCGCAGCTTGCCCGCCACGTACGCGGCGGCGTCCTCGGCGGGGAGCGGGCGCGGGGTGAAGCGGACGCCGGTGGTGGCCGGGCCGCTCACCCGGTCGACCCGGAAGAGCCGCCAGTCCTCGCGGTCCAGGTCGTAGCCGACCAGGTACCAGCGGCGGCCGACCGAGACCAGCCGCTCGGGCTCGACCTGCCGCCTGGTCTCGGCGCCGTCGTACGCCCGGTAGCCGAAGCGCAGCCGTTCCCGGGAGGTGACGGCGCGGGCGAGCACGGTGAGGTCCTCCGGGTCGACGGTCGGACCGTCCCCGGTGAGCAGCGGCACGGTCGCGGAGTTGAGCGTGCCGACCCGCTGCCGCAGTCGGCCCGGCAGCACCTGGAGCAGCTTGCCGAGTGCCCGTACCGAGGCCTCCTCGATGCCGACCACGGCGTGCCCGGCGGCCGCCCGCAGCCCGACCGCGATGGCCACCGCCTCCTCGTCGTCCAGCAGCAGCGGGGGCATCGCCGTGCCCGCGACCAGCCGGTAGCCGCCGTCCGCGCCCATGCTGGCCCGCACCGGGTAGCCGAGCTCGCGCAGCCGGTCGATGTCGCGGCGGATGGTGCGGGGGCTGACGCCGAGCCGCTCGGCGAGCTCGCTGCCGGGCCACTCGCGCGGGGTCTGGAGCAGGGACAGCAGGCTCAGCAGCCGGGCCGGGGTGTCGGTCATGCCTCCAGCATGCCGGACCAAGTGGGACAGCTTCTGACCTACATGGCCCGTACCGTCGCGGTCGTGGAGAAGAGCGTCGTGGACGTGGGCAGGAAAGAGGAGTACGGAATGAGCACCCCGGCAGCGGACCGGCGGAGGTGGATCGCGCTGGCGATCGTGATGGTCGCCTCCTTCATGGACCTGGTGGACGTCACCATCGTCAACATCGCCATCCCGAGCATCCAGCAGGACACCGGTGCCTCCTTCGGCACCATCCAGTGGGTCACCGGCGGGTACGCGCTGGCCTTCGCGATCGGGCTGATCACCGGCGGCCGGCTGGGCGACATCCACGGCCGCAAGCGGGTGTTCCTGATCGGCATCGGCGGCTTCACGCTGGCCTCGGCACTGTGCGGACTGGCCACCGGCCCCGAGATGCTGGTCGCGACCCGGCTGCTCCAGGGCGGAACGGCGGCGCTGATGGTGCCGCAGGTGCTGTCGATCATCCACGCGACCTTCCCGGCGGAGGAGCGCGGCAAGGTGTTCGGCATGTTCGGCGCGGTGGTCGGGCTGGGCGCGGTCTCCGGCCCCATGATCGGCGCGCTGCTCACCGAGTGGGACCTGTTCGGCCTGGCCTGGCGCCCGATCTTCCTGATCAACCTGCCGGTCGGCATCGCCGGGCTGCTGCTCGGCCGCCGCTTCATCGACGAGTCGAAGGCCGACAGGGCGCTGAAGCTGGACCTGGTGGGCGTGGCGCTGGCCAGCCTCGGCCTGCTGATGCTGATCTACCCGCTGACCCACGGCCGGGAGGCCGGCTGGCCGTTCTGGGGCCACCTGTCGATGGCCGGGAGCCTGCCGGTGTTCGCGCTGTTCGTGGCGTACGAGAAGGTCAAGACGCGGCGGGACGGCTCGCCGCTGGTGGAGCTGGCGCTGTTCCGGGTGAAGTCCTTCGCGGCCGGGATCTGCGTGCAGCTGGCCTTCGGCGTGGCGCTCGGCATCTACTTCCTGGTCTGGACCCTCTACATGCAGCTGGGGCTGGGCTGGAGCCCGCTCAAGGCCGGTGCGACCGGCATCCCGTTCTCGATCGCGGTCTCCGTGGCCGCCGGGCTGTCGGTGCAGAAGCTGGTGCCGCGGTTCGGGCGGAAGGTGCTGCAGACCGGCGCGCTGGTGATGGCGGCGGGCGTGCTCGCCTACATCTGGGAGGCGGACCGGTACGGGACGGCGATCACCGCGTGGCAGATGGTGCTGCCGCTGGTGGTGATGGGCCTCGGCATGGGGCTGATCGTCGCGCCGCTCACCGACGCGGTGCTGGCGGAGGTGCCGCACGAGCACGCCGGTTCGGCGTCCGGGCTGATCAACACGGTGCAGCAGGTGGGCAACGCGCTCGGGCTCGGACTGGTGTCGGTGGCCTTCTTCGGCGCGATGGACGACGTGGTCGCGCCGGAAGCGGTCGGGACGGCCTTCGGCGGGGCCTTCGTGCACGCGATGTGGTGGGTCGTCGGGGTGCTGCTCGCGGTCTTCCTGCTGATGTTCGCGCTGCCGCGGCGGCGCAAGGCGGCCGTGGCCGGTCACGGTCTTCCTGTCGGCGATGGATCCGACGACCAGGATGGCGCCGTCGGGGACG